>CALLYL010000592.1 GCA_937859535.1 uncultured Myxococcales bacterium | reverse complement strand
GGTCCTCCCGTTGGTGGAGGCAGACTTCGAAATGCTTCATCCCAGGCCAAGTGGCCCGAGAGGATCTTGCGAACCAGCAGCGCAACTTCAGCATCGACTGGCGACAAGCTGCCGGCACCAAGATCGATAAAGTAGATCGCAATCGGCAGTAGCATCGCGATCGCCCAGCCGAGGACCAGTCCCTTGGGCACGGGGAGAGCGGCCACGGCTTGCTGCACGGTTCCGACCGGATCGCGCAGGGCGTTGGTGGTGACGCTGATTCCGCGCTCGATGCCCTCGCCAATTTTTTCGGGCAACTTGCCGGGCAGGCTTGCTAGCTCCGCCAGACGCCCACGGCGACGTTGTCGCGAGACGTTCTTGGCCGTCGAAGGTCGCACCAGCGCAGGTTTTCCCGTCTGGGGCCTGCCTGTGGTCGGCACCGTGCGAGGGCCCGAAACTGGCAAATACGATCCCGACCCAGTGACCCCTCTCCGCTTGGCACCGGAGCGAGGCCGCGGGTCTAAGCCAGGCTGAGACGATGATCCCACATCGTCAGATTGCCCTTCTGGCCTGTCCGGCTTTTCGCTCACGGCACCGATTCTAGTGCTAGTTGGCTGTGCTGACGACGTTCAGCTCGCGAATCACAGTGACCTTGATCTGGCCGGGGAAGACCAAGTTGTCGCTGATCTTCTGTGCCAGCTCGCTTGCCATCGTCGCTGCGCGAAGATCGTCAATCTGGCCTTCCTTGACGTGGATGCGTAGCTCTCGCCCAGCTTGCAGTGCGTAGACTCGTTCGACACCTTGCGCACCCATCGCCAGCCGTTCGAGGTCATCGATCCTCTGGATGTGGCTGCCTTCCTGTTCGTGACGGGCACCGGGACGACCACCGCTCATGGCATCCGACGCTGCGACGATTAGCGCATACGGCGAATTAAATGGCTCGTCGAGATGGTGGGCACCAATGGCGTTGGCTACCATCTCGGACTCACCAAGGCGGCGTGCGTAATCAGCCCCGATGACCGCGTGGCTGCCATCGATCGCATGAGTGAGTGACTTGCCGATGTCGTGCATCAGTGCTGCTCTTCGAGCGATTTTTATGTCGAGTCGCAGCTCGGCGGCGAGCATGCCGCACAGAAACGCCGATTCGACGGCATGCTTCCACTGATTCTGACTATAGGACGTCCGGTAGTTGAGTCGCCCAACGAGGCGCACGATATCGGGATGGGCTCGCGGGATCTCCAGCTCTTTGAAGGCGCGACGACCCAACTCGACCGTCTCGCGATCCAGATCTTCGGCCAGGCTGGTGGCGATCCGACGGACAGCTTCAGGGTCCGCTCGGTTGCCTTGCTTGATCATCCGAGCGAGGGTGCGACGCGAGATTTCCCGACCGAAGCTGTCTTGTCCTTCGAGTCGAATCGCACTGCGATCATCGCTGATGGTGAGCTTGATGTTGGCGACTTCACCGATCACGGCGAGCGTGTCGATGCCATCTCCAAACACGCGATCCATGATGTCCATCGGGATGGGCAGCGTCGACAAAAGTCGCTCGGTCAGATAGTGCCCTTCATAGCGCTGGCTTGCGACCTCGAGCAACCGACGGGCCCGGACGCTGACTTCCGCAGTGTTTTGACCCTGCTCAATCTGACGGACCCGATCGGCTCCGGCTGCCCGCGCTTGCTCGGTCCAATCGGTAATGAGACGGCTCTTGGCTTCTGCGAATGTCTCGCCCGCCTGCTTTTGAAGCAGCTCGCTCGCTTCCTGCAGCAGGGCGGTCCGTCGTTCCTGGGCCGCTTTCTGCCGGGCCTGCTGCAACGTTAGGTTCCGTTCGCGCTCGTTGAGAGCGGCGATGCGTGCTTCAAGCTGCTGTTCGGTGCGCTGGAGCGACTGTTCCCACGACGCGACCTGCTGCACCCCACGTTTGAGAGATTCTCGTCGCTGCTGGAGCTCCCGTTCGGCCTGCTGCTGTCGCTTTAGTTTTTGCTCGGCAGCATCGGTACGCGCCTGCGTGAGCTGCTGCTCGGCTTGCGTGCGGGCTTCATCGACCAGTTCGGCAGCGCGCTCGATGGCTTCGGCCTGCAGGCGATTCCATTCGGCGAGGCGCTGATTGCGAAGGCCCACGCAGACCGCCGCAGCGAGAACGAGCGACAAGCAGACAAACAGGGGGGTCACAAACAGCAATCTTTGCCGTCGATTCGGCGAACCGTCAAGACCGCGTTCCTCGGGGTCGGGGTTTTATGTTCTGGCCTTGACGCGATGGCGTAGCTTGTGGCACACAGGCGCCGTCGTACGGTCTAGCCGACCGACGGGGAACCCCAATGAACCCAAAGCGTAGCGTATCCAAGCAGACCAAGTACCTGTTCGTGACCGGCGGTGTGGTGTCTTCGCTAGGCAAAGGCTTGGCCTCAGCGTCGATCGGTGCCTTGCTTGAAGGTCGTGGACTTAAGGTCGCGATCCAGAAGCTGGACCCCTACATCAACGTCGATCCGGGCACCATGAACCCGCTCCAGCACGGCGAGGTCTTCGTTACCGAGGATGGGGCCGAGACGGATATGGATCTCGGCCACTACGAGCGCTTCATCAGCGCCCGCATGTCTCGTCGCAACAACTTCACCACCGGCCAGGTCTACGAGTCGGTGATTCGCAAAGAGCGCAAGGGCGAATATCTCGGCGGCACCGTCCAGGTGATTCCGCATATCACCGACGAGATCAAAAGCAACGTAATCGCTTGCGCCGAGGGGCTGGATGTCCTGATTGTTGAGGTCGGTGGTACCGTCGGTGACATCGAGTCACTACCGTTTCTCGAAGCGATCCGCCAGCTTCGCCATGAGGTCGGGCCGCAGAACTCGGTTGCCCTCCATTTGACGCTGGTGCCCTACATTGCGGCGGCGGGCGAGCTGAAGACCAAGCCCACGCAGCACTCGGTACAGAAGCTACGAGAGATCGGTATCTCCCCGGACATGCTTCTATGTCGCTGTGATCGACCGATTCCAGACGGACAGAAACAGAAAATCGCGCTGTTTTCAAACGTACCCAAAGATGCGGTGTTTACCTCGCAGGATGTCAGCACAGTCTATGCGCTGCCGCAGCATCTGCATCAGCAAGGTCTCGACGACAAGTTGTGCGAGCTGCTCAATATTTGGTCACGGGCACCATCGCTTCTCGAGTGGGAGCGGATCGTCGAGCGCGTCACCAAGCCTGCACATGAGGTCACGATCGGCATCGTCGGTAAGTACGTTGACCTTGTCGAGTCGTACAAGAGCCTTCATGAGGCATTGATCCACGGCGGAGTGGCCCACGACTGCCGGGTCCGTCAGCGGTATATCGATGCGGAAGAGGTCGAGCAAAAAGGCGCGGCGCACTTCCTCGCTGACGTCGATGCGATTCTGGTGCCCGGTGGTTTTGGCAAGCGTGGCGTCGAGGGTAAGATTGCCGCCGTTCACTATGCGAGAGAAAAGCGGCTGCCCTTTTTTGGCATCTGCCTCGGTATGCAGATCGCGGTGATCGAGTATGCGCGCAACGTGCTCGGGCTTGTCGGGGCCAACTCGCTCGAGTTCGACGAGCACTCACCGCACCTGGTGATCGATCTGATGAACGAGCAGCGCAGCGTCGAAAACCTCGGCGGTACGATGCGGCTTGGTGCCTATCCGGCGCAGATCGCGGTGGGCACGCTGGCTCATCGGATCTACGGCAGCGAGCAAATCTCGGAACGACATCGCCATCGCTTCGAGGTGAACAACGCTTATCGTGAGCAGCTAGCGAAGGCTGGGCTGGTGCTGTCCGCGCTGTCTCCCGACGGAAAACTCGTCGAGATGATCGAGATTCCGGAGCATCCCTATTTCATCGGCTGCCAGTTCCATCCAGAGTTCAAAAGCCGTCCCACGGACCCGCACCCACTGTTCCGAGAGTTTGTCGGCGCAGCGCTCGCGCATCAGCAGAAGCGGTCCTAAGCGAACGATCCTCGGTCAGTCTCCCTGGGTCACTGAAACGTCGCACTTTGTTGCGCGTTGGTGAGCTTGAGGGTCAAGGTGCCGCCGCGTTCGCTCGACCAGGTCCAGCCACTGAGGACTGCTTCGAGGTCGGGGCTTTGGGCGACGCGTCCGAGGATTTGGCCGCTGGCGTGAACCTGCTTGGGCTCGACCGGAACTGGGAGAATTTGCACCACCGTACCGTGGACAAAGATCGAGCCGGACACGCTCGAAAATGTCTTCGATGCTGGATTGAAGGCGAGGCGTGTTCCGTCGTAGACGCCAAACTCGGCGTGCTTGTCACCAGGGACGACCAGCACCGAGAGTTGACCCGGATCGTTTGCGAACGACTCCACGTTGGCGTCGCTGGCAGGCGCGAGCGTGTCGATGGTGGGACGGAGCAGCGGAATGATCGCTCCCGCTCGCACGAACAGTGGCAGCCTGTGAATTGGCGTATCTATTTGGATGGTGCGCTCGCTGTCACCGACGAAGACTGCTCCGCTTGTGAAGTCGATCCAGGTGCCGGGGGGCAGCAGCACATCGCGGCTGCGTGACCCGCGAGTCAGCACCGGTGCCACCAGGAAGTCATCGCCAAAGAGGTACTCGTCACTGGGGTGCTTACTGAGTCGTGGATAGGCCAAACCCACGGGACGCACGATCGGGCGACCCGTTTGGGAGATCGACGCAGCCAACGTCCATTCGTACGGGAACAGCCGCAGGTGCAGTCGCGCAAACTCACGGTATAAGTCGAGCGTTTGTGCGTCGCGGCCGTTGTCAGCGGTAAACTCCCACGGTGGCTGGCTGGTGGCATCCCCAACCTGCATCACCGACGATAGTGCCGTCTGCTGGAACCAGCGAATGTACAGCTCTTTGTCTGGCGGACTGTGACGGAATCCGCCGGTATCCGCGCCGAAGAACGGGAAACCAGAGACACCCAGGTTTAACCCCATCACCACCGTGGCCGGTAAGCCACCGACGCCTTGGATGGTTTTGCCGTCACGGCCTCGGAAGCTTTCGCGGTGGCGGGTGAAGGTCGCGTCCATGTCGCCTGGCCAGATCACCGAGACGTTCTTTTGATCGCCAAATCGACCTGTGCGGCACAGTAGAAAACCGCCTTCATGTGGGAGCAGCTCGGCGTAGGTGCGGTGATAGAGGAGCTGGTAGGTGTGGTGCATTGTTCGCTCATCGCTGCCATCGGCGAACCGCCAGCCGCTGCGCGCACTACCCAGTCCGACCATCACGTCCTCGCCGTAGTCGAGCTTGAAGCCTTCGATGCCAAGTTGGATGTAGCGACCGAGCCGGTCCTTCCACAGCGCCGTCGCCTCGGGGTTGGTAAAGTCGATGGGCTCGCTCCAGTTGTTGAGCAGGACACCGGAGACTTTCGGAAACAGGCCACGCTGCTTGGCCGTATCCAGATCGGGGCTGCCTTTTTCCAGGTACGGTGCGTGCCACAGCGCCATCCGCAGCCCGGCGGCGCGCACCTTGGTCATCATCGCCGGTGGATCGGGGAAGCGGGCCTTTTCGAAGTCAAAGCTGTTCACCGTAGTCGCGTACGGCCTGTCGATCCAGATCGCACTGGTCGCTAGGTCGAGGTCGCGAATCTTGCGAACGTCATCGAGAACCTGCGCTTGGTCCTTGTTTTCGTTGCGCCAAATCCAGGGTCCGAGCGCCCACTGGGCTGGGGTGCGGGGGCTGCCGGTGATGTCGTAATAGCGACGGGTGATGTCGATCGGTTGCTCGGCAGCGAGGAGATGGAATCGCAGTCCGTTGGCGCTGTCTTCCCCAGTGCCGAACGTGGTTTCAATCAGGTCATTTTGTTTGTTGGCGACGGCAAACACACCGGGACGACGGCTCTCAATGAACAGCCCCCACCCTCGGGTGCCGATGAGCAGCGGGATCGGGACGCGCATCTCGTTGCTCTTCGACTCGAGGAGATCGATCTCTTGTTGCATCGGGCGGACTTTGCCGCGCTGGTTGACCTCGTCGGCCCAGCCGCCCAGCCCGTAGAACGCCTCGCTTGGATCGACGCGGGGGCGTAGGCGAAGGTAGGCAACAGGACGCTCATTGCGCACCTCGGGCGACAGGACGGCGGCGAAGCGACCGGGGCCGCTCGGTTCGATGCGTAGGCTGGCGTGCTGGCCATCGCTCATTGAGATCGATAGGTCCAGTTGCTGGGGCGTGGCACCGGCGATGCCGATCGACTCGGCGGTATGCCAGATCAGGTCGGGAGGCTCGCGGGCGGCCAGCACGTCGTCGCCATACTCCAACCAATAGGGGTCAAAGCTCGCCCGTTCATCGAGCTGTGCGACGGTGCCGATCTGCCACGAATCGGATGGGAAGCGAATCAGTTCGCTATCGCCGTGCAGCAGTCGCAGCGTCGTGCTTTCAGGGACGAACTCGACCGAGTAGTCGCCATCACTAACCCGGACGGGAGCGGGAGGGGCCGCCCCACATCCGAAAAGACAGCAAAAAAAGAGTCCCCAAACGAAGGGAACCTCGGCGCGCTGGAACGGTCTGATTGGCTGACCACAGCGCTGTGGACAAGGCTGCGGAGTCGGTTGTGGGTCGGCACGGCCATTCATGGCGGGAAGCAAACCACGACCGGCAGGGCGAGCGAAAGGTTGTGTAAGATGGGAAGTAAGATTCAACGAGGAGCCTCTGTGATTGGAATGACGCGCAAGCTGACCCTCACCGCATGGGCGGGTCTATCGCTGCTTTCGGCGTGTGCGACGCCAGCAAAGCTGGTCCACGATGCAACCATTCTGCCGCTGCGGACCGTGCGGCTGTATGAAACGGGAATTGGTTACTTTGAACGGGCTGGGACGCTGGGCTCGCGGGCGACGGTGCTGCCGGTTCCTGCGGGACATCTCGACGATGCGCTCAAGACCCTGGTGGTGCTGTCGCGGGATCAGAAGACGCGGGTGCACGGTCTGGAGTTTGCGAGCAGCGTCAGTCCGGGGATGGGTCGGGCACTCGCTGGACTGCCTCCGTCCGTGGATGATCCGATCGATTTTCAAAACCTGCTCCAGTCTGCGAAGGGCGGCGAAGTGGTGGTTCGCGTCAATCAGCAGTCGGTGAGCGGTCGGCTGATCGACATCGTGAGCAAGCCGCGAGAGGCAAGTGCGCAAGCGAAGGGCGAGTCGGACGACAGCAAATCGACCGTCAAAGCGCCGGTTGCCGCAGAGCAGTTTTTGCTACTGCTTTCTAGCGCGGGAGAGTTGCTGCGGTTGCGGATGGACCAAGTGGTGTCCGTGCGGCCGCTGGATCCGTCGTTTGCGCCTCGGCTTCGCACTGCACTTGACGCGACTTCGCAAAGGAGTGCCACGGCGCAGCGCTTGATCCGCTTGCTCAGTCGTGACGGTGGGCCCGTGACGATTGGCTACGTTGCTGAGTCGCCGTTGTGGCGGGTCACCTATCGATTGGTGGTGGGCGAGACAGGACGAGGCGGAGTGCTGCAAGGATGGGCGCTTATTCACAACGACACCGACGAAGACTGGCAAAACGTCCAGGTTCAATTGGTCAATGGTCGTCCCGATTCATTCCTGTTTCCTCTCGCCGCGCCGCGCTACTCGCGACGCACGTTGATCACGCCTGAAAATCAGCTCTCGACGGTGCCACAGCTTTTGGGTCAGAGCGCCGATCAGATGTGGGGCGATCATGTCGAAGACAGCTATGGTGCTGGAGGACTTGGCCTCTCGGGCATGGGCGCTGGCGGCGGGGGCTCCGGTGAGGGCTCGATCGGGCTCGGATCGATTGGCACCATCGGTCACGGCTCGGGCTCTGGCAGTAGTGGCGGCACTGGTTCGAGTTCCTTGCTCCAAGTCGGCAACCTCGCCGCAGGTGCCAAGTCGACCGGTGTCGAGGCAGGCGCGCTGTTTACCTATTCGCGCGGTGAGCCGCTGGAGCTGCGGGCGCATGGTTCGGCGCTGGTTCCTTTCGTCCAAGAGGCGCTGGAGGTCGAGACCATCACCTTCCTGTCAGCACCGGGGGACACCG
>CALLYL010000591.1 GCA_937859535.1 uncultured Myxococcales bacterium | reverse complement strand
GATCCGGCCCGTGGGTTCGGTTGCTCTTCGATACAGCCGAGCGGCCGCTCGGTCGATGTGGGATCGCGACCCAGCACGCCGCCGCCTTGGCTGGTGTCATCGGTGTAGATCTGGTTCCCGGGCGTCCCGGTGAGCGCGTAGTTGCGCAAAAACTGCACCTGCGCGCCCGCCTTGACCGTGTGCTGGCCGATGCCGCCGCGCTTGATCCAGGTCACCGTCGGATCAAACTGGAACCGCAGTCGTCCATCGCTGACCACCGAAGCCGCGTCGGAGTTGTTCCAGGTGATGGTGCTCGCGTTGTCGATGTGCGTGGGGCTGACCAAGTCGCCAAGCTGCGGTCCGGTCGTAAAGCCAAACCACTGCACACCGGTCTGGAGCCCAAAGAGCAGCGTGTCCGACGCGAAGTAGTCCCAGGTCAGGATGCCAAACGCGCCGCCTTGGTTTTGGTAGTAGTCGGATTCGGCGGTGTAGGCGTTGGTCTGGCTGCCATCGATGTTGCGGATGTTGGTCAGCCAGGTCGGATCGGCGTTCACCGACAGGTTGATGCGATGCCGACTCGATGGCGACCAGGTCAACTTGAGCCGCGTATACAGGTCGTGTCGTTCCAGCGGCGAGTGCTGGACGTTCAGCGGTGCTCCCGGCACCACCGAGTTGACCCGGTAGCGGTACTCCGTCGACAGATAGAACCACAGCTTCTGCTTTACGAGCGGTCCGCCGATGTTGATGTTGGCCTGGTAGCTGGCCACCGGCGGCCTCGGGTCGGACTGATCGAGCAGCCTGCCTTCATAAAGCTGGGTTCCGGCTCGGCTCCCCAGGGAAAGCGACTGGTGATTGACGTAGAAGCTGGCATCGACCGACAGCTTGTCGCTGCCGCTCTTGGTCATCAGGTTGATGACCCCGCCGAGTGAGTTGTACTGCGCATCGACCGCCAGCAGCAAAAGGTCCATCTGACCGATGGCGTCGAAGTTGAAGTTGGCCGAAAACGTCCCTTCGACCGGATCGGTGATGTCGAGTCCATCCACCAGGTAGCGGTTGTGGCGCTGCGTCGCCCCGGCCATCACCGGATTAGAGTTTCCCGTGACGCCAGGAAGCTGCTGCACCACGTCCTGGTAGCGGCGCGGGGTGGCGACCTTGGCCTGGGACTCGGCGGTCAGCACCCGTCCGGTCGACAGTCGCTCGGCATCGAGTCGGCGGCGCTCCTCGACAATCGTTTGCGTCTCGCTCTTCGCCAGCTCTGCGGACAGCGGGATCTTGACGTTCTGGGTCTGCCCCAGGTCGAGCGAGATTCGGCGCTGCGTGGGCTTGAGCCCCTCGTATTCGACGGTCAGCAGGTACTTGCCGGGAGGCAGCAGCGGAAAGTCGAACACGCCTTCCTCATCGGCCACAGCCCGCTTCGGACCCCCGATCAGCGCCTCGCTGCGGATGATGACGATCGCCCCTTGCATCGGCACATCGGTGCCCGCTTCGACGATCGTGCCGCGCAGGTGTGCGGTCTGCTCACCGACAGCCCAGGCGCTTCCCTCTGGGGTACCAACGGGCAGCAGTCCGCCCCCGAGCACCAAGGACAAAACAAGGTGACGCAGAGTCTGCGATCGGCGACGCCAAGAGTGCGCAGGGACCGCAAGGGGCTCAGATCGGTTCATGGGGCTTGTCCGCAAAGTTGCGGCACCTTACTACAGCCGCCGCCGTCGCTTCCACAATCGTCCTTGCCCAAACACGACCGAATCGCCGAAGGGCTTCCCCGACCCCGCGCCCATCGCGCATGATGTGGAACGCAGTCACTCAAGCAGCCCACCCAAGGAGTTATCCATGACGACCCCTGTTCATGTACCCCACCGTCACCTCGGACGGTGTGGCCTCAAGGTTTCGGCCCTCACCCTGGGGGCCATGACCTTTGGCGAGTCCGAGACCTTCATGCGTGGTGTCACCTCCAGCGATGAGGAAGCCCGCCACGTCCTCGATGCCGCGCTCGATGCCGGGATCGATACCATCGACACCGCCAATGTCTACAGCGAAGGCCGCAGCGAGCAGCTCCTCGGGGAGTGGCTGCAAGGCCGTCGCGACAAGGTGACCCTGCTCACCAAGTGCCGCTTTCCGATCGGCTTTGGCACCCGGACCATCGGTCCCCATGACCAGGGACTGTCCCGCAAGCACATCGTAAAGGCCTGCGAGGACTCTTTGCGCCGACTGCGCACCGACTACATCGACCTATACCAAGTCCACATGCAGGACCGCCATGTACCCATCGAGGAGACCATGCGCGCCCTGGATGATCTGGTCCGCGATGGCAAGGTTCGCTATGTCGGTTGCTCGAACTACACCGGCTATCGCTTGACCGAGGCGCTGTGGTCTGCCGACAAGCGCGGCACCGTGCGCTTCGAGTCGATGCAGATTCAGTGGAGCTTGATCGTCCGCGATGCCGAGCGCGAGCTGCTCCCGGCGGCCAAGCACTTTGGAATGGGTGTGCTCGTGTGGAGTCCGCTGGGACGAGGCTTTTTGTCCGGCAAGTACCAAAAGGGTGAAGCCCCTCCCGAGGGCGCTCGCCTCGCTGCCTGGAAAGAGTCCTACGGCGCGATGAACACCGACCAGAACTGGGCCATCCTCGACACCGTTCGCGAGGTGGCCAAGGAAATCAGCAGCACCCCCGCCGCCGTCTCACTGGCCTATCTGCTCGCTCACCCCGAGTGCTCTTCGATCATCATCGGGGCCCGCAACCTCGACCAGCTCAAGGACAACATCGCCGCCCTGTCGGTCACGCTGTCCGCCGACCAGGTGCGCCGCCTCGATCAAGTCTCGCGTCCCCGCTTCGGCTATCCCTACGACTTCATCGGCATGCGCGAGCCCTGGTAACCCCTTCCGCAAACCCCCGAAACCCAGTTTGGGGGTGGTCAAGACCAGGCCCCAACTGGTGATCGAGGAGTTTAGGGGTGGTCAAGACCAGGCCCCAAGTGGTGATCGAGGAGTTTAGGGGTGGTCCGGACCAGGCCCCAAGTGGTGATCGAGGAGTTTAGGGGTGGTCCGGACCAGGCCCAAAGTGGTGATCGAGGAGTTTGTGGGTGGTCCGGACCAGGCCCCAAGTGGTGATCGAGGAGTTTAGGGGTGGTCAGGACCAGGCCCAAAGTGGTGATCGAGGAGTTTAGGGGTGGTCAGGACCGGGCCCAAAGTGGTGGAGCCGCTGCTAAAACCCGTTTCGCCGGATGACCTTGTAGCTGGTGCCGGCCGTGCGCGAGCCGTAGACGATGCCGTAACTACAGCCCTTGGCTTCGTAGGCTTTCATCCAGCCCCACGGATCGCCGTTGTCGAATAGGAAGATGTGGCCGGCGCCGCTGTCGTTATAGACGAAGGCGTCGCCTTGCTTGGCGGAGCCCCGGGCGATGGTGCGCCACTCGCGGGTCTCGTTGTCGAAGTTGTAGGTGGAATAAGGGTGGCTACAGCTCGTCAGCGCACTGGCACCGGGCACCTGCCACACCTTGGCGACATAGCCGGAGCAGTCGGCCCCATAGCTGCCACTGTGGGTGCAGGATGGGCATGATCCAGAGCAGCTCCCCTTGGCGCTGGATCCTGGGTTCCAGCAGCCGCCACCCCACCAGTACGAAAAGCCGACGCCGGACTTGGCCCGCTCGATGGCATTGGCGACCCCGCCACCGGTTGCGTAGGGGGTCAGGTAGTCGCCGGTACACCAGCCGGTGTGGCTGCCCCAGGTGACCTTGTACCACCCTGCGGACTCGGACTCGACCTTTACAATGGTGCCTTTGGGCATGCTGGTGAGGACAGCGTAGGTAGTACCTGGCCCGGTGCGCAGGTTGAGGCTGGTCGCCGTCACTTCCGCTTGCTCGCCGACCTTGGCCGAAGCGGCATGGAACTCGCTGTTGGCGGTGTCGAGGGTGCTGTCCTCGTGGCGGCCGGGCTGATCCGCAGTCAGCTCGCTGCCGCATCCGCCGAGCAGGGTCGTCAAAAGGAGTCCAAACGATGCCGACAACAGTGCTTTGCGCATGACAACCTCCAGTGTGAGGAAAGACGTAGCACAACCGGGCTGCAAGTAGGCGATCTTGCTTTGCATTTTGGGCGCTTCATTTGCGACGGTGCCGCCTGTTATAATGACCGCGCCACAGCATGTCGAGCAGGCGTATGCACAGTCCGTGGGGGCTGCTCTTGCTGGTGACGCTCGGGGGGGCGCAGGCGTGGGGAGGGCCGAGGCATGGCCGGTTCTCTGCGCCGATGCACCGGCCGACGCTGTCACCGGGCCGAGGGCTGCGTGAGATACCTCGCAACCGCGAGGCGCTGCGCGTTGGCAACGTGTTCACGCCGCCACCCGTGCGCGAATACGAGCCACCGCCCGCTGGGGAGATCGCGGTGCGCTGGGCGCTGCCGAAGCGTCGCGATCTGCCGGTCAAGGTGCATGCCCTGCCGAGCCTGGCCGCCGCCACCATGGGGGAGATGCGGGGCCATACCGCGATGCTGGTGGGGCAGCCGCTACAGACCAAGACCGGACTGTGTCGCTGGTGGTTGTCGGCACTGCCGAGTGGCTACGTGTGTGCCGCCGAGGTCACGGTCGAGCCCGGCTACCTGTCGAGCCCGCCCGCCCAGGAAAAAGGGACCGGCTGGCAGAAGCTGCGCTACGGGGTGATCTCGGCGCTGGTGACCAAGCTGCGGGGCAGCGCCGGACATTTTCTGCGCACGATCTTGCACAAGGGCGATGGCATCACGGTCACCCAGGCCAGCGATGAGGTGGTTCAGATCATCGGGCGGCAGTGGCTGCCGCGCAGCGATGTGAAGCTGTTTGAGCCGCCCTAGGCACCGGCGGTGAGCGTGGATTCGGTGCCGCCCGGATTGCGCTTGGCGTGGGCAGTGCCTCCAGAGGGAGAGGACGGCGTTCCGGTGTTTCTGCCCAAGTCAGAGGCCGGCCCGGTCGCGTATCTGCCACGGTATGCCGTGCTCTACGTGACCGAAGGCAGCGACAGCTTCCCGGGGCGTCAGCCCGTGCTGCTGCCTGAACCAACCCGCGCTGCGCTGCGTGCGGTGGGGTCGAGTCGTCCCGCGTGGGTGTCAGCCAGTCAGTTCGAGGTCGAGACCGGCCAGCTACGACGGCTGATGCCGGTGGCTGCCCCCGCTGGGGTCGCTCCCGATGAACGCTGGATCGACATCCACCTGAGTGAGCAGGTCGCCACCGCCTACCAAGGTGCTAGGCCCCTGTTCGCTGCGCTGGTCTCGACGGGAGTCCACGGCGCAACGCCCCCGGGTTCATTCTATATCTACCGCAAGTACCTCACCCAGACGATGGCCAACCTGGCCGGGGCACCGTCGCAGTATGACTTCCGTGAGGTGCCGCACGCCCAGTTCTTCAACGGTCGCATCGGTCTGCATGCGGTGCTGTGGCACGACAAGCTCGGGCATGCGGTCAGCCATGGCTGCGTCAACCTGAGCCCGCCCGCCGCCGCGCAGTTTTTCGCGTTCACCTCGCCGGATCTACCGGCTGGCTGGCACACCATCACCACGCCCTCCTATCACAGCAGCACCGCAACCGGTCGCGGCACCCGGGTGATCGTCCGCAAATAGCTCGGTACCGGGCACCATAGGTTGCCGTTGACAGCCTTGTGGCTGCCGCGTAATGAGTGGTCACCTATGAAAAAAGCTGTTGAGGGTGTGCTTCGTCGCGGCAAGACCCTGGCGTTTTCCGTGATCGCTTCAGAGACAGGCAACTTCATTCCGCCGGTGCGCTATGCCCGGCGGGCTGCCGGGTTTGTGAACGACCTGTTTGGGCGTCCGCTGGCCTCGGAAGAAGAGCTGGCGCGGCGCACGGCTGAGACCGAGCGGCTGGAAGCGCTGGCGGACAAAGCGCGCAACGGTCAGGTCGCCACCGTCAAGAAAGAGGCGGCCCCGGTCATGCTCTATGTGACCGATCAGTTCGTGCGAGAGCGCAAGCGGCTCGAAGACGTCCTCAAGGGTCGCAGTATCCCCTATCAGGTGCTGGATGTGACGGACGACGAAGCGACGCGGAGCTGGGCGCTCACCAAGGCCCATGCGACCGAGTTTCCGCTGCTGTTTGTGGCGGGCGAGTCGGTGGGTGGTTTCGAGGAAGTGCTGTCGCTCGATGCGCACGGCGGGCTCACGAAGAAAGTGTTCGGCTAAGCCCAAGGAGCCCCCAGTGGAACTGAGATCGCTGCACCTTGACGTCGGCAAGCTAACCACCCGCGTCCGCGCCAACCACCCCGAGCGGGTCGTCGATTGTGAGCTGGGCGCGGAGTCGACTCAGCGAATCTTGGCCGGTGGAGAGCCGCTGGTTTCGTACTTGCGGACCTCGGGGCGCTTGCCACCGGGCGGCTGGTTCGATGAGCTGTGGCTGGACGCCGAGGCCCAGACCGTCGCGGTGCGCTGCGGCGAAGCGATCGAGGCACTCGATTACCAAGTGCTCCAGACCCTGCTGCGAGAGCTGGCGCGGACAGCCCGGCGCGAGGCGGTGGCGCGCAAGCCCGATCCACCCGGACTCAGTCCCGAAGCACGCTGGGAATACCTGTATCAGCATGGCGGGGATGGCTGGGAGATGGGCAAGGCGACCCCGCCGCTCGTCCGATACTTGACCGCCCATCCGCCGCTCCGTGGCGAGCGCTCTCTGGTGGTGGGCTGTGGCCGGGGCCATGAGGCGCTGCTGCTGGCCCGTCTGGGCCCACCGGAGTCGCAGGTGGTTGGCATCGACATTGCTCCCGCAGCGGTGGCGATTGCGACCCGACAAGCCGTAGCGGAGGGGCTGTCCGATCGGGTCACCTTCTTGCAGCAAGACCTGTTTGGCTGGCCGACGAGCGATGCCAGTCAGCGCGGGCAGTACGACTTGGTGGTAGAGCACAACTGCTTCTGTGCGATCGAGCCGCATCGACGGGACGAGTATGTACAAGCGGTCGCCGCCCTGCTGCGTCCCGGAGGCCGTCTGGTTGGCCTGTTCTATACCCATGACTATCCCGGTGGTCCGCCCTATGCCGCCCGTGCGGAAGAGATCCGCACCCGCCTGCGGTCCACCTTTGAGATCACCTACGAGGAAGTTCCTGCGGACTCGGCCATTACTCGAGCTGGTCAAGAGCTGCTCGTCCAGGCCGTCCGACGGCACGTTCCACTCCCAAACTGCCCCCCCACCTAGATTGGAGGCTCCCCATGCCCTTTGGCGGCGTTGACTACTTTCAGATGGCCGACCTGCTGAGCGATGAAGAGAAGCTCGTCACCGCGACCTTCCGCCGCTTTGTGGACGACGAGATCATGCCGGTCATCGGTCGGCACTTTCGCAACGGAACCTTTGACAGTGCCTGGCCGCGTCGGCTGGGGGCCTTGGGGGCGCTTGGGGCCAACCTGGTCGGCTATGGCTGTCCAGGGCTCGACGCGGTCGCCTACGGTCTGATCATGCAAGA
>CALLYL010000590.1 GCA_937859535.1 uncultured Myxococcales bacterium | reverse complement strand
GTTCGAGCAGCCGCACCATCAGCACCACTCCGTTCAAGACCGCGATTCCCGACAGCGCAATAAAACCAATCGCCGCCGAGATCGATACGGGCATGCCCCGCGCCGCCAGCAGCAGCATGCCGCCGGTGCCCGCAAACGGAACCGCTGAAAACAAAATCAGCGTCGGGCGAAGGCTTCCAAATAGGCGCCACAAAACCCCCAAAATGATCAGCAGCACCACCGGAATCAGCACGCCGAGCCGAGTGCGTGCCGCCTCGAAGGTCTCGTACTGGCCACCCCAGCTTAGTCGATAGCCGGGCGGAAGCTGGACCTCGCGCTTCACTCGCAACTCAGCCCGATTGAGCAGCGTTCCCAGGTCGACCCCCCGGACGTTAAAGCCCACCATCAGCCGCCGCTCGCCGTTGTGATGCTGAATCAGTGTGGGGGTCGGCGTAAACGCGATCTCGGCCACCCGTCCGAGCTGCACACCGCCTCCATCGGGCATTGGCAAAAGCAACGAGCCCAGTCCGGTGGCATCCGGCACCACCTCACCAAGGCGCAACACCACCGGCAATCGCACCGGCCCGTCGTAGGTGGTCCCAACCAGCAGGCCGCTGCGTATCGCCTGTACCGCAGCCAGGACTTCGCCCGTCGAGATTCCCGCGTGAGCGGCTTCAATCGGACGCGGCCGGACCTCGACCAATGGAACGGCCGGTGGAGCCAACACCCGAACATCCTCGGCACCAGGCTCGCTGGAACAAGATTTGGCGACGGCATGGGCCAGGCGATCAATCTGCGCCAGATCATCGCCGTACACACTCACCACCACATCAGTCACGGCCCCAGCGAGAATTTCGTTAAAACGCATCTGTATCGGCTGCGTAAACGACGGCTCACCGCCGGGCGCTTTGTCGGCCAGGAGCGTTTCCATTTCCTGAATCAGCGCCTCTCGGGACAGGCCAGGCCGCCACTCGCTGCGCGGCTTGAGCCCGACGAAGACATCGGCCTGCTCTAGCCCCATGATGTCGGTCGCAACCGCCGGACTACCGATGCGCGAGACCACCTGACGAACTTCGGGAAGGGTCCGTAAGACCCGCTCGACCTGACCCGCCTCGCGAACCGCACTTTCCAGTGAAATGTCGGCGCTGCGGGTGGTCTGGATCACCAAATCGCCCTCGTCGAGCTGTGGCAAAAACTCGCTGCCACTTTGCAAGAGCAGCGTCACCCCTGATCCCAGCAGAACGAGTGCGAGCAGACCAACGACCAGCGGATGGCGCAGCGACCAACCGAGCACGGGCCGATACAGCCGCTCCATGCCCCGAATCAGCAGCGGCGGTCGCCGTTCCTCAAGATCCACAGGACGCAGCAGCAGCGCGGCCCCCGCTGGAATGAACAGCAGCGCCAGCAAAAGCGACGTAAACAGCGCGCACACCACCGTCACCGCCATCGGTCGAAACATCTTGCCCTCGACACCATCGAGCAAAAGCACCGGCAGGTAGACCAGCAGGATGATCATCACCGAGAACATCACTGGCTTTGCGACCTCTCCAGCGCGCCGAGAAACCGCATGGGCCGAGCCCTCTTCATCACCAGGTTGCGCGTCGCCGGGATGATGGAACAGGTGCTCGATCATCACCACCGCACCGTCGACGAGGAGTCCAAAGTCGACCGCACCCAGGCTCATCAGGTTGCCCGGCACCCCAGCCAGCACCATCGCCACCGCCGCCCCCAGCATCGACAGTGGAATCACCAGCGCGACGAGCAGCCCGGCCCGCCAACTCCCCAGCGTCAGCAGCAGCACCGCCGCGACCAAAAGTCCGCCTTCCAGCAGGTTTTTCCCGACGGTACGCAAGGTGGCAGAAACCAGCACGCTGCGATCGTAGATAACCTGGACTTTGACATCGGGGGGCAGCGTCGACGATAGCTCTTTCATGCGCACATGGATGCCGCGTAGCACCTCGAGCGCATTTTCGCCGCGCAGCATCTGCGCCATCAGATAGACCACCTCGCCTTCACCGTCCTGCGTGGCTGCCCCGAGTCGTGGTGCCTCGCCCTCCGTCACCGTCGCCAAGTCGCCAACAAGCAGTCGCTGTGGGACCGCATCCGTGGGTGTCGCCCGTGCCGAGTCGGGCAGTAACAGCGCAGCCAGCTCCTCGGGACGATAGGGACGAAACACCGCCCGCAGCAGAGCCTGCCCCGAGCCCGACGGAACACTGGCCCCCGCCGTCGCTCCGATGCTATCGCGTAGACCTTGTTCCAGCCGGCTCAGCGACAGCCCACGCGCCGCCAACCGCAGCGGATCGGCCCGGACTTCGAGTCGTCGCTCACTACCACCCCAGGTATTGACCTCGACGATGCCGGGAGTAAGCCGCAGCCTCGGCGCGATCCGCAAAGACGCCAGTTCGAGTAACTCGGACAGCGTGCGCTTCGACGAGGTAATCGAAAAATGAAACACTTCGCCGAGTCCGCCGGTCAGCGGCCCAAGCGATGGCGTCTCGACCCCAGGCGGTAACACCACCGTCGCCAGTCGTTCCTGCGTGATCTGCCGGGCCGCCAGCGGTGGCGAGTCGTCGTCAAACACCGCCGTCACCGCCGAGATTCCATAGCGTGAGATGCTGCGCAGCTCGACCAGTCGCGGCATCCCACCGAGCGCCGTCTCAATCGGTCGCGTCACCAGTCGCTCGATCTCCTCGGGAGACAGCCCGGGCGCGGGGGTCAGCACCAGCACCTGATTGTTGGTGACGTCGGGTAGTGCATCCAGCTTGAGTCGCACTGCCGTAAACGCAGCAATCACCACCAGCACCAGCACCAACGCCATCACCATCCGTCGGTGCGTCACCGAGGCATGGACCAATCGAGCCGGACGAGAGCTACTCATGGTCGACCTCCCACAGCGCCACCATCTGTGAGGCTGGGGTCGACCGCCACCCGATCGCTGCGAAGCAGCTCGGCAGGCTCCACCGCCCGCAGCAGAGACTGCCCAGCGGCACTCGCCCACACCTGCACAGCAATGGTCTTCGACACCCCACTGCGCTGTCTCAACACGGTAACTTTGCCATCGCCCAGTCGCAGCGCTCGTCCCGGCACCAGCAACAGTGGCGCTGGTTCACCCGGCGAGGCATCGACAAGGACACGCAGCCGACCACTCTGACCCGGCAGCAGTGGCTCGGCGCTGGAAGATTGCAGCCAGGCCAGCGTCATGCCGTCACGAGGATCGATCACCGGGGCCCGCGAGATCAAGCTGAGTGGCCAGATCCTGCCGTCGGATAGAAGCAGCTCATAGCGAAGCTTGGCCGCGCCCGCCGGGGGCAAGCGGGCCTCGATACGGGTTGGGCCGGTACCTGCAATTCGTAACAGCGGTGGCGTCCCCGGCTCGACAAGCTGCCCCAGCGCTGCCGAGACGTGGGTCACCACACCAGCAATCGGGCTGCGCAAGGTAACCCGTCCCGAGCCCTCGCTGAGCGAGTGCGCTTCTCCGACCGATAGACCGGCAGCTTGCAGCACCGCTTGGGCCTCGCGCTGCGCCGCCCCCGCTTCGGCCAGCGCTGCCGCCACCTCGGCCAGATCGGACAGCCGCGCCAGCCCTTCCCCACGCAAGCTGTTGAGCTGTTCTCGGCGCTGGGTGTGCGCCGCCAGTCGCAGCCCAGCGGAAATGTAGGCCCCGGCGGCCCGCAACACCTCGGGCATTCGCACCACGACCAGCGGATCTCCCGCTGCCACGACCTGCCCGGGCTCGACATTCACCTGGATCACTTGGGCCCGGAAGGCCGGCATCACCTCGGCGCGATTCTGAGCCGAACCCACCACCTGCGCAGGAACCTCAACCAGCAGCGCACCACTCGCCACTTCAACCTGCGCCCACGCCAGCGAACGGAACTCGACCGGAGCGGCCACGGAGGTGGCAGGACGGGGCCCCGCAGTGCTCGCTGGTGACACCGAAGTGTCACTCACTGGTGACACCGAAGTGCCACTCACTGGTGACACCGAAGTGTCACTCGCGGTGACAGGGACAGTCGCCGTCGGGGCTTCGCTGCGAGTACAACCACCTAGAGCCAGCCAAACGAGCGTCGAAGCGCCAACCAAATAGCCGTTCATCGTCCACTCTCCGCGTCAAAAAGTCCGAGTGCCGTCAGATACAAGGCCAACCGCTGACGGCTGCCAATCAGGTTGGCTCGCACCCGAGCCGATTGTGTCCGGGCTGCGACGTAGGCACGACGAGCCATCAAGACCTCCAAGATCGTGCCATCCCCAGCCGCTAGCAGCCGTTCCCGCAGCGCCACCTCACGGGCCGAGGACGGCAACAGCGTCTCGGTGATGAGCTTGCCAAGCTCGCCAAAGTGGCTGACATCGTGCAGTGCTTGCCGTAGGTCGGCTTGGGCTCCGCTCACCGCCGCTTCCGTCTGCACGCCGAGCCGTGCGGCCGCTGCGAGCTGATCGGCCCGCTCCCGCTGCCCACGCTCGAACGCCGGGAGACTCAACGTCAGCGTGCCAAAGGCAGCCCAGGGCGCGGTCGGTTCCCGCAGCCACATCGCCCCGACGTAGAGCTGGGTGCCACGCTGAGCCACCGTCTCCTCGGCCCGTGCCCGCTCGCTCTGTTCGGCCAGACGACGCATCGAGGGCTCCGGCAGCGCAGCGAGCTTGCGCAGTGCCTCGGTGAGCAGCGTGTCGCTGAGCACCGGCAGCCGAGGATCCTCTGGCTGACCACTGGCATGCAGCGCTCCACCCACCCCCAGCCAGCGCGACAGTTGTAGGCCCAGCTCGACCACCTCCCCTTCGGCCGCCAGACGCCGCCCTTGCACCTCGGCCAGATAGGTTCGTGCGGTGGCCACATCGACCTGCGTGGCCGCCCCGCCTTGGAACAGTCGCTCGGTCCGGAGCAGCGTTTGCCGTGCCAGGTCGACCTCTTCGTTGACGTTTTCTTCGGCCTGCTCGGCCCCCCATAGCTCGCTCCACAGCCGCGCCGCCCCGAGCTGCTCCGCCAGCAGGGTCGCCTTCCACTCTGCCGCCAGCGTCGCCTCTTCTAACTCGGCGCTGCGACGTCGCGCTTTGGCATACCCGGCCAGGTTCAAGCCCTGCTGGATCGACACCTGGACATCAGCTCCCTGCCCGCCCGTGTCGTTCCGATAGCCTGCCTGAACGGTGATCTGTGGGTTGTGGACGAGCGATCCGAGTTCTGGGTCCAAGCCCCGCTTGACTTTGAGTGCTGCCTCCACCGCACGGACCGTCGGTGCCGCCTCACAGCGTTTGAGCGTCTCGGCAAACGTGATCGACTGCTCAGCCGGATGCGCAAACACCGACGAGGCCCACAGCCAAGCCCACAGCCAAGCTGCCAAACAGCGTACATGGACAAACCGCATGCCATACAGCTAACCGAGGTCGCAGCAGGCTGCATGAGGACTCTCTAAGAGCCTTCTTAATTTTGCATCACCCCGTCGGCAGCTCGATCACGAAACGGGCCCCGTGGTGGTTTCGATCGTCCAAAAACAGCCGCCCGGCATGCCGCGCCGCGATCTCCTGGGTGATGTTGAGCCCCAGTCCATGGCCATGACCATCGGGCTGCATCTGACCTGCGGGTCGGTCACAACGAAACGGTGAAAAGATGTGCGCTCGCAGCCCCTCGGGAACCCCAGGCCCTTCATCGCGCACGGCCAGCCGAACCTGGTCTGCTTCGTGCTCGATTTCGACGTGAATGGTGCTCCCGCGTGGCGCATAACGCAGCGCGTTACTCAGCAGGTTGTCGAGCGCCTGCCGGAGCGCTGGGGCATGGGCACTCACCAAGACTTCTTCGCGGGCAGCAATCTCGATCAGCACGCCACGGGTCTCGGCTTCAGCTCGGGCAGCTTGGGCCGCTTCCTCGGCCAGCGTTCCCAGGTTCACCGGGCTGCGATCCCACTCAGCTTGACTCATCGCTGAGCGGTCGAGCAGCCGCTGACAAAGCGCACCGAGCCGCACCACCTCGCGTCGAACCTCGTCGAGGGTTGCCCGCAGCTCGTCGATGGGTCGAGGCCGACGCAGTGCCAAATCAAGGCTGGTCCGCATCAGCCCAAGCGGTGTCCGTAGCTCATGAGCGGCATCGGCGAGCAGGCGCTCTTGACCGGCCCGCGCCCCCCGCAGCTTGGCGGTGGTTTCCCGCAGCACGTGGTTTAGCTCACCGATCTCGTCTCGGCTCGCATCGTCGGCGAGGCTGTGCTCAACCTGACCTTCTCGCAGCGCCGCAATGTGTTCGCTGAGCCGTCGCAACCGTGCCTTCAGCCGTCGCGCCTGAACCGCTTGCAGGGCAAACAGAAACACCCCAAACAGCATCGCCAAGCTCAGCGTCGTCAGATAAAACGCTTTGGCCGAGCCGTCGAGCTGTGCGAGTGATGCCGAGAGCCTGAGCGTGTACAGGCCTCCACGAGGTGCCGCCACCGTGACGAGTAGCACCCGAAACCGCCCCCCATCGCCACCCGCCTGCGTCGTCAAACGAGGCGACGGTCCGGCCACA
The DNA here is from genome assembly GCA_937859535.1 of uncultured Myxococcales bacterium. Lineage (GTDB taxonomy): Bacteria > Myxococcota_A > Polyangia > Palsa-1104 > JAEUJZ01 > JAEUKA01. The sequence continues at coordinate 15,931 of CALLYL010000590.1, read as the reverse complement.
CCGGGATAGAGCAGTTCTTGCGACGGAGAACCCACGTCCGCTCGCGGGGGATAGCTCATCACCAAACGGCCATCGGGGCCAAACAGATCGCCCGTCGGAGCAAACAGTCGCACGCTATCGACCAGTGGTGAGGTCGCCATGTGCAAATGTACGCGCCCACCTGGTCCATCGAAGAGACTGACACTTTCGACGGCAGCCTGCGCCAAAAGGGCCCGATCGACGGCCGCTTCCAGGTGATGCCGAAACCAGCCGCCGGCGACGATCACACCGAGGAGCACGCCGAGCGCAGGCACCGCCGCACCGAGCAGCCACATTCGCGTCGCCAGCTTCACTTGCGGGCTCCTTCCGCGCCACTGTCGGCCACCAGACGATAGCCGATGCCGCGCACCGTCTGAAGAGACACTCCCCCACCAGCGAGCTGATCGATCTTGGCGCGCAGGTAACCGACATAGACATCAACGACATTGGGACTGCCTTCGAAGTCGGTGCCCCACACCGTGCTGAGCAGCCGCGACCGCGTCAGAACCTCTCCGCGATGACCGCTCAGCTCGGATAACAGCTCAAACTCGCGCGCTGTGAGAGGGGTCTCTCCCATCGGACCTTGCAGCACCCGCCGCCTGGCATCGAGCGTCAGCGAGCCAAGCTGCGCCGTCTGCTGATGTGACCCGCCGCGCCGATGCAGCGCTTCAATCCGCGCCAGCAGCTCTTCGAAATCGAACGGCTTGGCCATAAAGTCATCGGCCCCGGCTCGCAGTCCGGTCACTTTTTCGCCGGTGGTCCCCCTCGCCGTCAGCATCATCACCGGGGTCCGCAGCCCACGTTGTCGCCAGCCGCGCAACAGCGTCACCCCATCTTGGTCGGGCAGCATCCAATCGAGCAGGATCACATCGTAGGAGATATCGAGCGCTTGGTCCGCCGCCGCATCCGCCGTTCCACACAGGTCGACCGAGTGCCCTTCCTCTTGCAGACCGCGACGCAGCAGCCGCGCCATCCGCTCCTCATCTTCCACGATTAGAATTTTCATGCAGGTGTTCCCAAAGCCGAAGCGGTGCGGTGTGCCGGTGAACCAGGGTCTCTGCCGCCGGTAAGGAGGAGTCCTTACTTATCCTGAAGCACCGGGAGTGCGCGGCCTTTGCGGCCTGCCCTCGGAACCGGCGCGGGCGTCGTGGCAAGTAGCCGCTCGGCCAAATTCACGCTGCGATCGACCAGCTCTCGCGAGGCGGCGTGCAGCTCTTCACTGGCCTTTACGTAGTCGATGTTGCGCTCCATGTCTTCGGCGCTCCAGCCCCGCGAGTGCGCAATGTACGGGAACTGCGGAAACTGACAGCCCAGCTCACCGAAAAATCCGAGCATCTGCCCGGCGACGGCCTGCACGTTGTCCTGACCACCTGTAATGATCGCGCCCACCACTTTGTTTTGTAAAAGCACCTTCCCCGCGATCGTGATCTGGTTTTGGATGCAGTTCATGCGCTCGACCATCTTGAAGTACAGACTGCTCGGTGCGCCCCAGCGAATCGGCGTGGACACCAGAAACACGTCACCCCAGTGGACCAGCGCTTCGTAGACTCGATCGAGCTGGTCCTTTGGATCCATCTGGGTGATCGAACACGGCCAGGTGCAGGCGCGAGCAGCCTTGGAATAAAAGCCCTCGCAGTGACGGAAAGACAGCTCACGAAGGCGAATCAGTCGCGTCTCGTAACCCAGCTTGTCGGCGTGCTCCATTGCGGTATCGAGCAGCGCATCCGAGGTCGAAAAGCGCGGATGATCCGCCTGCATCGCGGTCGTAGAGATTCCAACCACCCGAACTCGACCAGATTCTCGATTCACGGTCCGAGACAGCGGATGCGGTTCGTGCGGCTTTTTGGCACGTTTTTTGTGCGGCTTGCCGTTCACCTCGACCCGACCCTCGCGCACTCGGACGTGATAGGCCGGGACGACATCTTCCTCGAAGCCGCGCTCGCCCTGCCCTTCGACACGATGGAACTTCCACTGATGCCACGGACAGACCACATAGTCGCCATCGAGAGCGCCCTTGCCGAGCGGTCCCCCGGCGTGATTGCAAGCACCACTGATCGCGCCAAAGACACCATCGCGAAAGCTCAACGCGACACGAGTGCCCCCAACCATGACCTGCTGCACCGGAGTCTTGCTTAGCTCCTCGACCGAACCGATATCAACCCAGTTGTGCTCTCCGTCCGCTGAACTTGCTTTCATCCCATCCTACCTCCACAAGCAGAATAACCGATCACGAGCAAACGCAGCGTGCCAGCTACTTCGATTAAGCATCGACGGAAGCATCGATGTGGACATGACATTGCCGGACTCCGTCAATCTGGAGCACGCGATTGCGAACCTCCTGATCCAAGCGGTGCGCCTCTTCAATCGGAGTGCCACGCGGAATCGTGATGTGCAGCTCGCAGCGGACCATGCCATGTCCGTACCGCTCAGCGCGCAGATCGTGTGCATCGATCACGCCATCGACCGCTGCGGCCACCTGCGCAATCTTGGCCAGCACCTCTGGACCGGGCGAGCGACCCACCACCATGTCGAAGTTTTCGCGAAACAGACCGATGCCGTTCCAAGCAATCACGGTCGCCACAAGTGCCGTCGCTGCGGGATCGGCCAGAGGATACCCCCAGCGCGTCAGGAGCGTTCCCACAAGCGCCGCCACAAGCGATAGCTCATCGTTTAGGAGTTCCAAAAACTGGGCCTTGGCCGCAGCTCCGCTCGGCTTATGAAACATCATCTGGATGAGTGGCAGCGCGGCGATCAGCATCGAACCGACCAGGACTCCGATCGCCAGATCGAAGCGCTGCGGAGGCGTGTAGGAATGTCCGAATCCTAAAAGACGCGGAATGGATTCCTCATATAGCCGGATGCTGGTAAACGACACGAACAGAGTCGCCGCCACCAGGGCTGCCACACTCTGTCCGCGTTCGTGTCCGAACATATGTTCTTCGTCGGGAGCATCGCTCGACCAGCGCACCGCGAGCAGCAGAAAGCCGACCACGATCACATCGCTCAGCGTGTGCATCGCCTCGGCGAGCAGGGCCATCACCGAGGTCGCAAAATACACCCCGAGCTTGGCCACAAATGTCACCGCGTACAAGATTGCAGAGAGCCGCAGCCCACGCAGATCCCGGCGATTCTGTTCTTCTTTGCTCGGACTTGGAGGGGGATTGGAATGAGTGAGTTCGGACACGATGGGAGTTTCCTCGCTGTATCACCCGCTGAGGCCGGATGATACACGGAATCGCGGGGACCGATCGCCTGTCTCGCTTTGCGCATGTTTGGTACGGTTCACATTTTGGAACGATTTCACTTAGATACTCGCGTGAGTGATAGCATAACATCTCAATGAGATATTCTTTTATCCGTTAATAAACAAGGGGTTAGCTGTTCTTTGGTAGTTCATCCACGGTTCTCACGAACCACCGTCAAGGCAAGGCGATTGATCGGCCAGCGACTGCGTCGATGGGTCAACGCATCGGTGCCTGGCCGGGCGAATGCCGATACAAGCCTATCCCTTGATTTAAAAATGAATTTACGAATACAATACCAATCGCCCATTAAATTGCCCAAATTGGAGGAAAACGTGAAGGGAATTCTTACTGATAACGTGGAAGCAGATTCGGACTGTATCGTCACTGCGGTATTTCTCGGTCTCGCTTGGCAGTCAGGAAAGGGACTCCAGATCAGCGTCGACCCAACCGAAGCCAAGGACAAGCTGCCGGCTCTCGAAAAGACCATGGCCAGGGTGAACACCGCACTCAGGTCGCTCAACCCGAAGCACACCGATGTGAAGTCGGTCAAGGCACCGGATCACACACCCGGGAAGTACATCACTGGTGGGCTCAAGACCGTCATCAATACCGATACGTTTTTGGACTTTACCGAGGGTGGCATGCTGAAGAAGCAGTACACCGGGCCAGGCGCTTACACGGGCATGGTTCTTCTGGATAACAAGATCAAGTACTGGGGCTCCACGTTCGAGTACCAGGTCAAGGGGCGCAAGCACGGCACGGCGCTTCCAGTCAAGGACGCCGCAATGCACAGGGAGGCCAAGGGCGCTGGTACCTGCGGGTACGTCCACGGCATGATCCAGGCGATGTACGTGGCAGCGCACTACAACTCCGTCGCCAAGGCGAAGGTGATCGAGCTCGCCGTTGGCAAGACGATTAAGCTGGCCTCGTGCTTCGGTTGCACCACGTTCATGATTGCGAACCTCCGCCAGCCAAGCCACATCCACCTCGGTCGGGCCGAGTCCTGGGCACCGGCAGACCCTGGCAACGCCTTCGCCATGGAACAACTCACCGGCGACCGCTGCGACACGGACTTGAAGGCCAAGCCTGACGAGATGAAGAAGGACGTCGAGCGGATGAACAAGCAGTGGCGAGAGCAAGTCTCGATCTGGCTCAGCAAAGGGGCTGAGCTCGACGTGAAGTACATCAATGAAACCCACAAAGCGTCGTGGGAGAAGCTCCAGAAGAAATACAAAGGGAAGCCGATGCCCGTCGGAGCGGATGACTTCCTAGACGCTCTCGGGGCCTACCACACCCACGACGCGACGCGCATCGACAACACCCTGATTGCTGGATAGCGCAAGGAGTCGCGGTCTAGGGCTGCGCCGCAGGAACAGAGGGCGAAGCAGAGGGAGTGACCGTTGCAGAGGTCGTCGCGGTCGAGGTCACTCCGTCGCGCAGTCGCTTGTTGGTCGTATCGATCATGGTGGCATACACCTGCGCGATCTTATGCAGGCCTTCGCTTCCCCCTGCGATGAGTCCGCCGGTCAGTAGTACGTCCACAAAGTGAAACAGAAACTTCTGGAACGGTTCGATCACGGTCCCATCAGTTGGTTGGAGCTGCACGAGTCCTGCCAAGCAGCGCAGTCCCGCCAGGCTAATCAGGAGCCCGGCCACAAAGCTCGCCCACAGCGCCCGTTTCTGAGTACCCAGTTTGTAGTGCAGCCGTCGCACCGTGAACCAGTGTTGCTTGCTGCGCAGTGATTCCGCAGCCGCTTGGGTAAGCCCCGACTCTTGGAGCTGCTGGCCAATCCGCTCCAGCTCGGCTTCGTAGTGAACCAGGTTCGGGTTGCGCCACACGCCGACAAAGACTTCCAGCGCACGCTCCATAAACAGCGAAATCATCACTGCCACCGCCAAAAAGGACGTGGCATGGGTAATCGCATCGGCGTCGAGCCGCAGCGCCTTCGGTTCCAGCTTGCCCAGCACAATGGCCATCACCGCCACGACGGCCAGCGGAACTCCGGTTGACCAACTGATCCAGCGGGAGTCCTCCGCGCCGTCCGATCCTACAATCTCGCCTTCCTTACGCACATCCACTGCGCCTCGGTTTGAGCGCTCAGAACTTGGGACAGGCTCGGGCGGAACCGATCCTCGGTTTCCTTTTTCGTCCATGAACATTCACTCCTCGAAATCTACACGTTAGCAAGCTTCCCCGACTTTGTGATCAGTCTTACGCCGCAACCCTGCTTCAGGAGTTGACAGCGTCACCGCCCGTTTTTGTATAGTGCGCCGCGTTTGTTCACACCCGTTTTTAGGAGACTGTCATGAAGCGATTCCTTGCAATGGCTCTAGTGGTTGGTACTGCGTTTGGCTGTGCATCGTCGGCCAAGCCCGATGCCGCAGGTGGTCCGGCGAAGCTCAGTGAAGTCGAAGAAAAAGTCCTCACGCAAGCGGCGTTTGAGTTGCAGTGCGACCGCGCCCAGCTTCAGCTCACCAAGCTGTCCAACGATGGCGACATGATGGGCGTCAAGAATGACACCTTCGGAGTGCGCGGCTGTAACAAGCAAGCGACCTACAAGACCTCGTGTGGCTGGGGTCAGTGCAACGTCTTCAACATGGCCCAGGTGCAGGGCACCACGCCGCAGCGGATGTAGTGGCCAGCGCGCCTTGTGAAGAGTCACCGATGGCGAAGGCGCTTCCAGAAAATCAGCTCGGTGATCTCGGGTCGTACGTAGTCCGGCAGTTGTCCGATCTCGCGGTAGCCGTGGCGATCGTAAAAGCGATGTGCTGCATCATTGAAGTGTGAAGCGAGCAGGAACAGATCGCGGCTGTGCGCTGCGACGGTTTGTTCCACCTGTGCGAGCAGCAAGCTACCGACTCCCTTGCCCTGCTGAGAATCCGCCACCGCGATGAGTTTCAAGTAGCCCCCAAAGCTACCGAACATTCCACTGTGTGAAAAGCGCGCCACTCCGCAGATGGCGGTCGATGCGGAACCTGGCTCGACCGCGATAAGGAGTGTCTCGCTGCTGCGGTCGGAATCGGCCAACGTACACAGCTCGTCGCCCAGTCGCGATGGATCCGCTCCATAGCGAGACAGAAGCGGTCCGTGCGCCAGCGCGTGCGCCAGATCCCGCAAGCCCATCCGATCCCCGGCGTGGGCCGGACGAACCACCATTGCCAGCGGGCTGGGCTGCTTCACTTTCGTGCGCTCCACGGACGTACTGTGATCGCGGTCCGCTCGGTCGGACAGTAGTATTCGCAGATGCCGCAACCCGTACAGGTATCGTGGACCTGGGGCCGACCTTTGTCATCCAGCCGCAGCGCGCCCTGAATCGGACAGCGGTCCAAACACACCGAACACTTGTCCCCGCGATAGGGCAGACAACGCGTCGCGTCAATGACCGCAATCCCCATCTGCACTTCGGTCGCTCGCCGCACCGGAGTGAGCGCACCGCTCGGACAAACGGTAGAGCACAGCAGCCCCTCACACAGCACGCACGGCGCGTCCCGAGCCACGATGTGCGGAGTGCCGTGCGCATCGCCATACTCCGCAGACAGCGGCCTGATCGCTTGACGCGGACAAATCGCCTCACAGCGCCCGCAGCGCATACAGGTGTCGGCCAGCTTGAGCTCGGTGGTTGCCCCCGGTGGACGCAGGGGTGGTGGCGGACCTTTGGGACGAACCGCAGAGTCCACCGAACGACGAAATATCGAAAACAGCTCGCGACGAGACAGCTTGTCGGCCATGACCTATCGCGTCATCAATGCATCTTCTTGCGCCGCATGCAAGGGCACCTCGCTCGGCCGCATAAAAGACCACAAAAAAACCTGCCACAGCGACTACTTCCGCTCGCGGTGCTTCCTTGTTACTGTCCGCCCTTTCCCTGTTCGCACTTTTAAGGAGCAAGCATCATGAGCCACCACCACCACGGCCCCGTAGCAACGGGCACAGACGGCAAAAAGCACCTCACGGTCCTTAGCAACATGGACTCGGCGACCGTTCGCAAGCTGCACCGCGAGTACGTCATGCCGTCTACGTTCCACTACTATGCGGAGTCGCTGGTGCTCCAAAAGGGTGAGGGGATGTTTGTGACCGATGCCGAGGGAGTCCAGTACCTCGACTTCTTCGGCGGGATTCTGACTGTGAGCCTAGGCCACTGTCATCCAGAGGTGGTCGCAGCAGTCCGTGAGCAGCTTGGCCTCCTTGGGCACACCTCCACGCTGTATCAGAATGAGTGGATCGTCAGGCTGGCCCAGCAGCTTGCGCAGCATGCCCCCGGAAAGCTTCAGCAGTCGTTCTTCACGAACTCCGGCAGTGAAGCCGATGAGACGGCGATCCTGCTCGCCAAGCTGTACACCGGACGCCAAGAGATCATTGCGCTCCGCCACAGCTATTCCGGTCGCGGAATGTACGCCATTAGCGCCATGGGGCACTCTTCGTGGCGACCGATTGCGCCGGTGATGCCCGGCATCAGCCTGATGCCCGCACCATACTGTTACCGCTGTCCGTTCGGTCTTTCCTATCCCTCCTGCGATGTCCGCTGCGCGGATGACGTCAAGGAAGTCTTGGCGACAACCACCACTGGACATCCCGCAGCGTTTATCGCTGAGCCGATCTTGGGAGTCGGTGGATTTATCACCCCGCCAAAGGAGTACTTCCAAAAAGTTCTGGAGCCGATCCGCAAGGCTGGAGCACTGTTCATCTGCGATGAAGTCCAGACCGGCTTTGGTCGCACCGGAACGTACTGGAACGGCATCGAGCACTGGGGCGTCCAGCCTGACATCATGACCTACGCCAAGGGAATTGCTTCGGGAATGCCGATGGGTGCCACCATCACCACGCCCGAGATTGCCGCAGCGTTTAAGGGACTGACCATTTCAACCTATGGTGGCAATCCCGTGTCATCGGTGGCTGCGCTGGCGACGATTCATGTCATGGACCGTGAGAACATTCCGGAGCGCGCTGCTCGACTCGGTAACCGGCTGCGCCAAGGACTCCTTGCTCTTCAGGAAAAGTACCCACTCATCGGCGATGTCCGGGGTATGGGCCTGATGCAGGGCATTGAACTGGTCGAGGATCGCAAGACCAAGGAACCCGCCCCCAAACGCGCCAACCACATCATCGAAACGCTCCGCAAGCGCCGCTTCCTGATTGGCAAGGGAGGCCTCTACGGCAACACCCTGCGCATCGCGCCGCCCATGCTGGTCAGTGAGTCCCAGATCGATGAAGCGATTGCGCATCTCGACGTAGGACTTCACGAAGCCTCCACCTCCTAGTGACCGCTCCACCTCCTTAGGAGGTAGTAGGAGAGACGCAAGATGGCCGAGATCCACCACTCCGATGGGCGTATCGAATTAGACGAGGAAAACCTCCAGGTCTTGACCGATAGCCCCCTATACAATCCCGACCTGGCGCCGGTTCCGATCGCCGAGCGCAAGTGGACCACCTATAACTATGCCGCGCTGTGGATCTCGATGGCGCACTGTATTCCTACGTACATGCTGGCGTCGGGACTCATCGACTCCGGGATGTCGTGGGGACAGGCACTGTTTACGATCTTGCTTGGCAACCTGTTCGTGCTGGTTCCGATTCTGCTCAACAGCCATCCCGGCACCCGCTACGGCATACCCTTCCCAGTGCTGCTGCGCGCAAGCTACGGTTCCTATGGAGCCAATCTGCCCGCGCTGATGCGAGCACTGGTCGCCTGCGGCTGGTTCGGCATCAACGCCTGGATTGGCGGCTCGGTGCTTCATACCTTCTTTGGATCGGTGTTCCATGGCTGGCCACACCTGCTTGGGAGTGCGCCGATCGGCGGCTATTTGCCGACGCAGTGGCTGGCGTTCCTGCTGTTCTGGGGACTCAACATCTTTGTCATCTTCCGTGGCATGGAGCTGGTGCGAAAGCTGGAAAACTTCGCCGCGCCGTTCGTGCTGGTGATGGCCGGAGTGCTGCTCGTTTGGGCGGTGAAGAAGGCCAACGGATTCGGACCCATCATCGATCGCCCGGCGACTCTGTCCGATGCGCAGTTCTGGAAAGTATTCCCGATTGCGCTGACCGGAATGGTTGGATTCTGGGCCACGCTGTCGCTCAACATGCCGGACTTTACGCGCTACGGAAAATCGCAGCGCGCCCAGATGATTGGCCAAGCGGTGGCACTACTCACGACGATGTTCGGCTTTTCGGCGATGGCGGTGATCATCACCTCGGCCACCTCGGTGGTGTTTGGCAAAGCCATCTGGAAACCCGAACTACTCATCGCGGAGCTCAAAGATCCGGTGTGGGTGGGACTCTCTGCGCTCACGCTGGTCATCGCCACGCTCGCGGTCAACATCGCTGCCAACGTCGTCTCTCCCGCCAACGACTTTGCCAATGCTTGGCCCAAGCACATCAACTTTCGGCGCGGTGCTCTCATCACCGGCATCGTTGGCATCCTGTTTATGCCGTGGAAGCTTACCGAGGATTCCCACGCCTATCTCGTCGGCTGGCTGGTGCTGTATTCCGGCGGGCTCGGAGCCATTGCCGCCATCATGGTTGTGGACTACTGGGTGATTCGGAAGAGGAACCTCAAGCTCTACGACTTGTACATTCCCGATGGCAGCTATCGTTACAGTCACGGCTGGAATCCAGCGGCGGTCGCAGCAACCGTCGTCGGCTGTGGGCTCGCTTGGGGAGGACTCCTGTTCCCCGCGCTCAAGGGACTGTACGACTTTGCCTGGTTCGTCGGGTTTGCCGGGGCCGGATTGGTCTATTACCTGGCGATGCGTCGCAAGTAATCTCTCTGCGGAAGAGGCTAGCGAAGCACAGGACAGCCGTGGTATAGGCTGCCCTGTACTTTTTGACTGCGTAGCTCAGTTGGATAGAGCAACTGTTTCCTAAACAGTAGGTCGCGCGTTCGAATCGCGCCGCGGTCACCGAGGGGGCGCTTTGATTTTCGGGCCATGGACCGGCAGCGGTTGGTACACTGGTTCCGTTCTTGCTGCCCATGGGACGGCTCGTCAGCATGGGTCAGCCACCGAGGGGAAACGTCGTGAACATCCTGCGCTGTGAACACTGTGCCAGCACCGATTTGACTCGACTGTCCGACGGGGAATATCGCTGTAATCATTGCAAGTCGAACCTTCATCTTGCCGCGCCGATCGCCCCGCCGCCCAAACCGACCGGCTATCGGCCGAGTACCGGCTTTCGTCCCCGTCCGCCGCTGACCAGTGGACAGAAGGTGCTCGTGACTCTGCTGATGGTGGCGGCGGTCATCGGGATCGCCGCGCTGCGCGTCAAGCGAGACGAACGTCGTCGGGACGAGCTGCGCCGCCGCATGATTCAGCGCGATGTGGCGGCGAGCCTCAATCGCCGGCTCGGCATCACCCATGGCTTGGGCAGCACCCCAGCCCCGATTGCCAAACCACCAGAGGAATATGGAGCCGCAGCGATCGAACCCCCCAAGGTGATCCGTGCCGAGTTTGGCGATGCAGTGGCGCTCCCCGATCGGATCGGCAACCTGTACCTGGTCGGTCTCGTCAAAAACACCGGTGAAGCACCGATTGATCATCCCCGCGTCGAAGCCACTCTGTGGGATGCTTCGCATCGCAAGCTGGCCGTGGGTTTCGGATTTTCCGCGATTCCGAACCTGCTTCCCAAAGAAGAGTTTCCCGTCAAAATCCTCATCCAACACGCCCCGAAATACGACTCAATCACGTATCAGATTGTACCGAAGGCGATGTCGTACGGAACCCCACAGCGATTCCAGCTCTCCGTCGAGTCACCCAAGCTTGGACCGGGACAATTTGGCGGCTATCGACTCTCCGGCATGATCCGCAACACCGACAAGGTCTCTGTTCAGCATGGGCGAATTGTGGCTCTCCTGTTTGGAGAAGATCGCAGCATTGTCGGCATGCATGAAGCCTTTGCGGGACAACAGATGCTCCCCGCTGGGGACGAGTGCCCGTTTGACGTTCAGATCTCGACCGTTTCAGGGACTCCCAAGAGCTTCCGAATCTACACCACGGCCATGCCCGCTCGCCCTTAGTCGACTCCCGAACCGACTCTGTTAGACAGCCCCGTTCGTCGCTACGTCCGACGTTACTTTTTCCCCGAGCCGCGTGAGTCCCAAGCCTTGCCGCGCGCGGGCATGCACCTGCGGATAATCAGGAAATGTGGTTCCAAAGGCACGGTCGAGCAGCACCGTAAACAGTCCGTAGTGGCCACCGTAGCGAGCGTGATGCATCGCATGAAAGGTTGCGGTGAAAAAGACTCGCCCGAGCGGCGAACGCACAAACCACTCCGGCATCCACTCCACGTTGCTGTGCCCGTAGACGTTGAACGTGTAGTTAAAGAGGATAAACAGCGCCCCTCCTGCTTGGGTAATCGGAAGAAAGAATGATCCCAGCAGCAGCAGTCCGAGCGCTCCTCCGATCAAAATCAGTCGTTCAATGATCGAAAAGGACAGCGAAGTCAGCGGCTCGGTGACATGGGCCACGTGATGTTGGGCATGCAAAAAGTAGAGCTTGGGATGATGGAGCAGGCGATGGGTCACATAGAACCAGACCTCGTACATCCCAGCCATCCAGACGAAGGTAATCAGGACGCTGGACAGACTCGCTGGCACCATCCGGTGCAGAAACAAGAGCCGGAATCCGACGATGAGCACGGTGTCTAGGCACACCATCATCAGCGCGGGCAGAATCTCACGGCGGAGCTGATTCTGTCCAAACGGCAGTCGGTAAATGCGATACCGCTTGGCTGCGGGCAAGAGCAACAGTGCAAAGCCAACAAGGACAATCGTCAGCTTAAACAGACCGGAACGGACGAGGATACGAACGGCTTCGCTGAGGGGCGAATCAATGTGGTTGTAGAACAGCGGCATGCTCAGATTCTGACCCAGCTTGGGCGAGCCGGGAATGGCCAATCTTGGACACCAGTGGCCTACAATCTGATCGAGTGTTCCCAGGCGCACCTCCGCGCCGCTCTTGCGTGACGGATCTCATTGATCATCAGCAAGCTGAGTCAAGCAGACCCTCTCGCAGGCCGATTTCACACACGACGGGCAACACCGCGTCAAAGGCGGAGCCATTACAGCACAGGATTCCCCGTCGGGTCCGCAGTTCACTTGTGCCATAGCGAAATGGCTGGCCACTCAGGTCGGTAAAGCGTCCGCCTGCCGCACGCAAAATGGCCTCGGGACCGCAAGCATCCCACAGGCTTGCTTTGTCCGACACATGTACATACAAATCGGCACGCTGCTCAGCAATCTGACCCACTTTCAAACCGACAGAACCGCTCACCGTTTCTTGGGTAATCCCAAGCTTTTGCATCAGCTCGGTCGTGCTGTTCGGACGATGAGAGCGCGAGACAACCAGGCGCAGGTCGCTCGTAAAAGAACAGTCGCTCACGCGCAATGACTGGGTCTGACCGCCCTGCACAAGTTGTGCGCCCTGACCAACAATTCCGGTGTAGAGCTTGTCCGCGCTTGGCTGATACACCACCCCAAGCTGCGCGCCCCCATCCACCGCAAGTCCGATCATCACCGCGAACTCTCCGTTCTTGGCAATGAACTCTTTGGTACCGTCGAGCGGATCGACGTACCAGATACGCCGTTTGGTCAGCGCCGCTCCGTGATCCTCGCTCTCTTCGGCCACGATTCCGTCCTCCGGAAACGCCGCACGCAGTCGCCGAACGATCAGCGAATTGGCCCGCCGGTCGGCCTCTGTCACCGGATCGCTTGTACCCTGGCCCTTGTAGTCGACGCCAAAGTCTGTCGCGTAGATTCCCAACAAAATCCGTCCCGCTTCACGGGCGATCGCGGTTGCGGTCTGTAGCTCCTCTTCGAACATCCTAGGTTCCCTTTCTCACAACAGCGTCACCGGCAGCCATGATAGATACCTTTTACACAGACGTATTGAACTGATTCAGAATCCAGCCGATTCGGAGAATCTATGAGACTCACGCATCTTCAGAAGCTCGAAGCAGAGAGCATACACATCCTTCGCGAGGTTGTCGCGGAGTGTGAACACCCGGTGATGCTCTATTCCATTGGGAAAGACAGCGCGGTGATGCTCCACTTGGCCAAAAAGGCCTTTTTCCCGAGTAAACTGCCGTTCCCGCTGCTGCACGTCGACACCACCTGGAAGTTCCGCGACATGATTGCGTTTCGCGATCAAGTGGTCGCACAGGACGGTCTCAAGCTGATTGTCTATGTGAACCAGGAAGGAATCGCCGCCGGAGTCGGTCCGTTTACTCATGGCTCTGCGGTTCACACCGATGTCATGAAGACGCAGGCGCTCCGGCAAGCGCTGGATCTGTACGGGTTTGATGCGGCCCTGGGCGGAGCCCGTCGCGATGAGGAGAAGTCTCGCGCCAAGGAGCGAATCTTTTCCTTTCGTTCGGCAGAGCATCGCTGGGATCCCAAGCAGCAGCGCCCCGAACTGTGGCGACTTTACAACACCCGTAAGCACAAAAAGGAGAGCATCCGGGTCTTCCCGCTGTCAAACTGGACCGAGCTAGATGTCTGGCAGTACATCTATCTGGAACAGATTCCGATTGTGCCTCTGTATTATTCGGCGGTGCGTAAGGTGGTCGAGCGCGATGGACTGCTCATCATGGTGGACGACGAGCGGATGCCACTCCGACCCGGAGAAGTCCCGATGGAAAGGAGAGTCCGTTTCCGCACACTCGGCTGCTATCCGCTGACCGGCGGGATCGAAAGTGAGGCCGATACGCTGCCCGCGATCATTCAAGAAATGCTGCTGACCACCACTTCCGAACGACAAGGGCGCGCCATTGATCACGATCAATCGGCGTCCATGGAAAAAAAGAAGCAAGAGGGATACTTCTAATGTCCCACAAGTCTTCCCTCATTGCGGGCAACATCGAAGCGTACTTGACCGCCCACCAGCACAAGGGGCTGCTACGTTTTATGACCTGTGGCAGCGTCGATGACGGCAAGAGTTCTCTCATCGGTCGGCTGCTGTACGAATCGAAGCTCATCTTTTCGGATCAACTGGCGGCACTCGAAGCGGAGTCGCGCAAGCGAAACGTCCCCCCAGGCGAGCTGGATCTGTCTCTACTGGTCGATGGCTTGGCAGCGGAACGCGAGCAAGGAATCACGATTGACGTTGCCTACCGATTCTTTTCGACCGATCTGCGCAAGTTTATTGTGGCCGATACACCGGGGCATGAGCAGTACACGCGCAACATGGTCACCGCTGCCTCCAATTCCGAGCTGGCGATTCTGCTGATTGATGCCCGAAAAGGAGTCCTGACCCAGACGCGTCGTCACAGCTATCTGGTGTCTCTGCTCGGCATTCGCAAGGTAGTGCTCGCGGTCAACAAGATGGATGCGGTCGGCTTTTCCGCCGAGATATTCCAGTCGATCGTGAAAGACTACCTCGCCTTTGCGGAACAGATTGGTCTCACCGATGTACTGCCGATTCCGATCTCGGCGCTCAAGGGAGACAACGTCATCGAAAAGAGTCCAAATACTCCCTATTATCTGGGTCCATCCCTGTTGGAATACCTAGAAACGGTGGATGTGCAAGAGTCGCTGTCCGCTCTGCCATTTCGGATGCCGGTGCAGTGGGTCAGCAGGCCGAATCAGGACTTCCGGGGGTTCTGCGGCTACATCGCCAGTGGCCGCATTTCGCGTGGGGACAGAGTCCGGGTGATGCCCAAGGGAATCATCGGTCAAGTCAAAGAAATCGTCACCTTTGACGGCGAACTAGAACAGGCGATGGCGGGGCAGTCCGTGACGGTGACCCTGACCGAGGAACTCGATGTGAGCCGGGGCGATATGATGGTCTCCGCAGACTCACCGCCCTGCACTGCCGACCAGATTCAAGCGGCACTCATTTGGATGCACGAGGAACCGCTACTGCCTGGACGCCCCTATCTGTGTAAGATCGGAACGCAGACTGTGACTGCGAGCATCACCTTGCTTAAGTACAAGGTACAGGTCAACACGCTCGAACACCTGGCGGCGCGCACGCTGGCTCTGAATGAGATCGGAGTCTGCAACCTGGGATTCGATCGAGCGGTGGCGTTCGATTCCTACAAAGACAATCGCGAGACCGGCGGCTTCATCCTGATCGATCGGATGACCAACAACACCGTTGGGGCTGGATTGATTCACCACCCACTCCGGCGATCGGACAACATCCACTGGCAAGCGCTGGATGTGAGCAAGGCATCGCGAGCAGCACTCAAAGGACAGACGCCACGTGTACTGTGGTTCACTGGGCTATCGGGCGCGGGCAAGTCTACGATCGCAAACCTCGTCGAAAAGCGGCTCCATTCGCTGGGTCGACATACCTATCTGCTGGATGGCGATAATGTCCGGCATGGGCTGAACAAAGACCTGGGCTTCACGGACGCGGATCGAGTCGAAAACATCCGCCGCATCGCTGAGGTGTCGCGGCTGATGGTAGATGCGGGTCTGATCGTGCTCGTTGCCTTTATCTCTCCGTTCTGTGCGGAACGGGCGATGGCGCGAAAGCTGTTTGCACCCGGCGAATTCCTCGAAATATTCATCGACACGCCACTGGCCGAAGCAGAGCGAAGAGACCCCAAAGGTCTATACAAAAAGGCCCGCGCCAATCAGCTTAAGAACCTGACCGGGATTGATTCGCCATATGAGCGACCGGAATCACCCGAGCTGCGCATCGACACCACCGTAACCTTGGCCGCAGAGGCAGCA
>CALLYL010000589.1 GCA_937859535.1 uncultured Myxococcales bacterium | reverse complement strand
CGCACATTCGTACCGCACCTTTGGGGTGGCTCAATGGAGGCGCTGCATTGTGGTGGCGGGATGCAGGAGGCAGTGGCTTGAGGCGTGGTAAATGTGCCAGCCTCGTTGGATGCAGACAGCGTGCATCGCTCACCGTTACTGGTGCTGACCGGAATCTTTTCAGAATTCAAACAGCCAACCAGGCCGCTTTTCGGAACATCGCCCGTGCATGTGCGCGTACAGGATTTCGCGTTCAAACAGTTCCAGGTAAGCGTCGCAGGCTGTCCGCACGGTGCAGGAGCGGTGAAGTTCGCGGTGCAGGTAGGCGGCCCGCTTGTAAGATCCACCTCACCATTGGTCGGCATGTCCGACGTATCGGGGGCGGCTAGATCCTGGGTGCAGCCAGCATCGCTCGGGCAGCGGTCGAGCAAAAAGGAATCCCAGACGGAACTACAGCCGACAAGAAAGAGAAAGCCGCTCGCAACTGTCTGACGCAGACTGCGCCCACAGAAGGCGACCACTTGGGCTACTTGGTTCTGAAACTGGTATTGCATCGTTCCCTCCTAACGGGAAGTCGCTCCGCTCGGAATGGCGAGCAGGAGCGTATCGGCGTGTTCACCGCGAAGGAATGGCGAGCAGGAGGACTCCGGCGATGGATAAGGCCGCGCCTCCACCAGTCAGTCCTGCACCGACTGCGGTGGTGTTGTAGTAGGGACTACAGGTATCGGTGTTCATCGAGCCATCCTGGCAAGTCCCGTTGCTCAAGAGGCCAGAGGCCCCGAATCCTGACATCAGTAGACCGCCGCCCAGCAAAACACTGCCGGTGATGATGCGCCACAGCGGACGGGAAAGCTGCGCTGCTGGATCACGTTGCAGGGTAACGCTGAGCGTTGCCGTCTGGTTGGGTTCCACCAGGATGGTCTGATTGTAGGGCAGATAGCGCGCTTGCTGGACCACTATCTCCCGCTGACCAGAGAAGGACTCCTGCTGGAAAGGAGTCACTCCTAACCAGCGACCATCGAGTCGAACTTTTGCGCCCACCGGAGTGGAGGTGACGGACAACGAACCACGCGGACGCATGGCGGTCTCTTGCAGCAGTCGACCTGTCAGCTCCCCGACTTGCGAAGCCAGCTTACTCGCGTTACAGGGAGCAGCGGTTGACTCTGCGCGTGCGCTGACATCACGGGTGCGTGTGTCGAGTATTTCGGCGCGAAGCAGACACGAACTGGAAGCATCAGGAGTCCCATTTTCGATGTGCAGAGACAGCGCGTACGAGACTTGTCCATCTGCGAACAGCGGTTGCGAACACTCACCTTGCTCGATGCATCGGAGTATCTCTGCGCGTCGCTGCCCCAGAACCTTGGCCTTGTCGCCCACGATCAGCACGGAGTGCCATGCCTTGGCCGCAGTCGCCACTGATTCTGTGATCCCAGCACGAACGGCTGGACTAACTGTGTCCGGCCCATGCAGCAGAAAGAGTCCATCGGAGATACGCAGAACTGTGACTACAGAGCGACCAGACAGAGTCAGGTTTAGCTCTGCTTGGCCATTGCCGGGAAAGGTCAGCGTATCGCTTTCTGCCGACTGATTGCCTAGCTGAATCCGAAAGCGGTGCGGCCCAGCAGGAACGCTGAGGTTCACCGGCAGAGGAAGCTTGCCCATGGCCTGTCCATCCATGAGCAGCAGTGCTCCCGACGGCCCATTGACCGCCACATCCATAGGTTCGGTTTGGCTCTGTGCGGAGGCTTGGTGATTCAGCAAGCCGAGTAATGCGACCACTCCCAACGAAGTTCTTACTGACATGCCGTCACTTTGTTGACACTTCCGACCGTTGCGTAGACAGTCCGGGTTTGTCCGTTGCCAATGCTAATCTGTTGCTGGCCAGGCGGCGATAGTAGTTCTCTGCTCATCACACACCGGCCATCAACCATGGTGAACACTTGGATGCGGCTGACTCGACTTGAAAGCCTAGTGAGAGCCGCTTGCAGGGCGGTGTTCAGATCCGCCCGACGCTGACCGGGAGGAATGTTTAACGCCCGGTTGTATTCGATCAGAGCGGCATCCAGTTGGTCGCGTGCCTCGAACAGCCGCGCCTGCTGAAAAGACAGATCCGCTTGGAGGCTCTGGCTTGCCTTCCCTCGCTGTACGAGTCGACGCAGCTTGTCTAGGTTCTCTTGCGCGTGAAGCAGATCCTTGCGACCGAGTGCGTCCTTCGCGTCCTGACAAAACTGATCTGCTTGCAATACCGGAATCCGTAGCCTGACCGGCTGATGTTGCTGAATCATCACGTCTTGTCCACCGCCGAGAAAGCTGATCCGGTGCTTTCCAACAGGAATGGAGATCGGACGGCCCGTAATCACTTGGTGCGAACCTTTGTCGATCTGGAAGCGGACAAGCTCTTCGCCTTCCACAATCAACTCTCCCATCCCGGGTAGAATAGGCGGTGCCGGCTTGGTTGGCTGCGGGTTTTCCGGTCTTCCATGCAGAGGCTCCGCTATCGATGTACCCAGATCGACCGGACGAGCTGATTTCACAAATTGCTCGAGTTCCTCTGTCAGCACGGTGGCCTGGGCACGTACGGAGACATCTGGATCGTTGCGCAGACTGCGAACGATACGAAGATATCGAGTGAGCCGAGTGGTTCGATACAGCTCTGCGGAAACCTCCGCTGCTCTGCGCCGAACCACGGGAATCGGATCGAGCAACGCAATCTTCACCAGTCGCCCAGCGTCTTCCATAGGTAGATCCCGGACAAATCCCAGGACAACCAGCCGCGTCGAAACATCACCACTGGTGAGCAGGCTCCCAAGACCTGGCGGTGGCGGCACATCTTCCCTCAGCTTGCGCAGCGTTACATAGGCCAGCAGACCCTCTCTGTCTCCGCTCGCGGTCTCAGTACGCAGTACGTCTGCACCATCATGATGACCCTGCTTGGCCAAGCGATGCGCAGCCGCCAGCCGAACTTTTACATCGGGGTCTTTCAGTGCCGAAATCAGCGTTGGACGGTCTGCGTCACCTAGCTCAATGGCGAGCCTGCGCTGATTGGCATCTTTGGAGGAGAGTCCTTCACGCAAAACCGTACGCTCACCGCTCTGGGCCTCACCGAGCTGTAGCAGCACCCCACTCGCTACCAGTCGGTCGGACTCACTCCCTGCCGCTGACATCCGGCGCAGCTCATCCACCACTGGGCCTGCGGCCTGACTGTCTCCTCGGTTTCCTAATGTCTGCGCAATCTGTCCAATAGACTGCACGGCAAGACTCCGAACATCAGGATCGCTGTCTTGCAGAGCAGGCTTTAGTGCCACAACGGCTCCGCGCAGACTCTTCTTACCGAGAGCGCGTGCGGCACTGCGGCGGATGTCTCTCTCCCTATCGCGCAGCGCCTCCCCAAGGAGTTCCACGGCCTGCGGCGAGTTCATTTCGGCGAGCATGGCAACCGCTAGCTCGCGCATGGCCATGCTGTCACTCCCCAAGGCTGCCCGTGCGGAATGGAGACTCTGCTCCCCCATTCGGGCGAGCTCGCCTGCGGTGATTTGTAGAATGGCACCTGCTGCGGCAATCCGAAGTCGTGCGCTGGCTCCTCGCTCATCCAGCGACTTGGACAGTGGAACCAGACTGCTGTGATGAGAGCCATCGGCAAGACCAGCCATCGCCTGTTCCCGTACAGAGTCCGGCTGCTTGCGGTCCCTGACCAGCTCCACGAGCTTTGCTTCCTGCTCGGTGTCTCCCAGGGCAGCCAGGAGCCTGAGGGCTAGGAGCTGGTCACCCAGCGCCCCCGTTTTCATCGCGGCGGATTTCAGCTCAGCCCACCCACTGTCTTCACCGAGCTGCGCCAGCGCATAGGCAACCTTGATACGCGGTTCACCACTGGGCAACCTTGCCAAGTCTTCGGCCAGCCGCTGTTTCGCTTGATCGTCATCGGAGCGAGCGAGACGTCCCAGCACTTCGATGCGTCGCTCTTCGCTCAGCCGTCCGCTTGTCACACTCGCCCACAAGAGCGGGGCTCCCCCAAAGTCGCGGTGCTCCATCAGCATCAGGGCCGCCTGCACCTTGGTCAGATCATCTCCTTCAGCAAAAAGCTGCCTGAGCGATTCCAGCCCACGCGGATGTTGAAGCTGAGCCAGCGCACCGGCAGCCGCGAGCTGCAAGGCTGGTGCATCGGTACGAGATAACAGAGCAAGCAGCGGTGACGTTGCGTCCGCAGCGCCCAGCAGTCCCAAGGCGCGGGCCGCTTCCTTACTGACCACCGCTGCATCGGGACTTAGCGTTCCCGTAACTCGTACCAGCGGATCGAGCAAGGACCGCTGATCCAGATCACGGCTTTGCCCGATGGCACGGATAGACAAGAGCCGCGATTGCGCATCAGAACTGTTCAGATAGCCCGCCAGAACCTCGTGGCTTCGATTCCGTAGCTCAGATGGCGTTGGCACTCTGTCAATGCTCAGCAGCAGGATCAGCAGTGCACCGACCACGATTCCCAGAACTCCAGTCAGCGCCATGAGTCGCTTGGCGTTGCGCACTGCTGCTGGCAGCATCGAGGAGAGCTGCGTCGCAACCTGCTCCATCGTCGGTCGGTCATTACGCCGCGCCGCCATCATCTGTGCGACCAGCTTGGACAATCGGACGGATACCGCAGGATTCACTTTGACGACAAGCGGCGGCGTTTGCACGAGCAGATTCAGCGAACTGCTCTTGAACGGTGAATGCCCTGTGAGCAGTTCATACAGCACCACGCCCAGAGAAAACACGTCGGCCCGCCCATCAACATCCTCCGCATTCCCATGCTGCTCGGGAGGCATGTAACGCTGCGTTCCCATGTACGAACCGACCTGGGTTTTGACATCGGTCTTGTCTGGATCGGTCTGCTGCGCTTTGCTAGCCCGAATCTTGGCGATGCCAAAGTCGAGGATCTTGACCCAGTCCTGCCCCGTATTCACCGGGTCAGCCTCGATCATGATGTTCTCGGGTTTGAGGTCTCGGTGAACAATTCCGACCTTGTGGGCCGCTGCTAGCGCACGTGCGACTTGCACACCTATGCCTATCACTTCCAACTGCGGAAGCGGACCCTTGCGCTCAGCAAGTCTCTTGTGAAGAGAGTCTCCGTTCAGGAACTCCATCACGTAATAGAGGGTGCCATCTGGAAGCTTGCCAAAGTCGAAAATCTCAACGAGGCCACGGTTGCGAATGACATTGACGGCACGCGCTTCATTGAGAAACCGCAGTGCAAATTCCTCATCCTCCGCCAAGTGCGCATGCAGAATCTTTACTGCCGCCCGGCTCTGGATCTTGGGATTCTCTGCTTCGTAGACAATGCCCATCCCGCCTTCACCGAGCTTGCGCACGATGCGGAAGTTCCCGAACAAAGTGCCTATCCGGGGATCGCTTGACGGGGACTTGAGCATGGGGGAGATTATCAGGAAATCTGGCGCAGCCGACTCGACTATATCCTAGGAGCGCGCCGACTGGAATCCATATCTTCACAGCGAATCCGCCTACAGACTCCGCCTGAGGATGGTCCCGCCGTACCCACCGACCCAAAGAGTCTTCCCATCCGGGCTCCAAATGGTCTGAAGTGTCTGCGTGGTTCCCGAGTCCTCCTTGGACCACTGGACACCGTTCCATCTCAGAATGGTTCCATTCGAACCAACGGCCCACACGTTGTTGCTCGCAGTTCCCCACACTCCGGAAAGAAACTCCGTCGTACCTGATGGTTGTGCGGTCCAGGTTAAGCCGTTCCACTTCAAAATGGT
>CALLYL010000588.1 GCA_937859535.1 uncultured Myxococcales bacterium | reverse complement strand
TGCTGCCTCATCTCCTTCAGATTCTTGGTCGGGTCGTTTTGTTAGGGGCTCTAAGTTCTACCCACTGTGCCGCCAGCAATCCCACTGGAACCCGACGGTTTGGCTTGTTCAGCCAATCACACCCTTGACCCACCGCAGATCTGGCGCAGATTTCCCCGGTCATTGACGCAGAAGCGATCACCATTTACAGAGTTGATGCGACAAAATTAATCTTAAGAGATACTGAGCAGATCTGCGGTCACTTCTGCTGATTGGCATCCTTCCTGACTGTGCAATCGGCTGCGGGTTCGCTCGGGATCAGCTCATCACTGTCATCGCGAACGAATCGCATGTGCCATTTGCAGCGAAGGAGTTGTTCGATTTGCGCCGCGCTCCGCGTTTCTGGTGAGACATCCCAGACTCTGGCAGTCGCATCTGCACTAGCAGTGACAATACGCTGCCCGTCAGGGCTATACATGACACTGTGGATCGACCCGGAGTGACCTTGGAATTCCGCGATGAGTCTGGCCGTTTCAGCCTCCCAGACCCGGACCATCTTGTCCGCGCAGGCCGTGGTAATACGTCGTCCATCGGGGCTATACGCAGTGCTGTGGACGAACCCCAAATGCCCCTTGAGTTCAGCTATATGCTGCGCAGTCTTTGCATCCCAGATGTGCGCCGAATTATCTGCACTCGCAGTGACTATCCGTTGTCCATCGGGGCTAAAGATGACGCTGTGGATAGCTCCTAAGTGCCCGTTGAGCACAACGATGAGCTGTCCTGTTTTCGCCTCCCACACTCTTACCGTCCCGTCCGAGCTCGCCGTCGCGACTTTTTCACCGTCTGCGCTATATGTAGCGTCCAGCACTTCATTGAAGTGCCCCACAAGTGCAGCAACGAAGCGACCAGTACCAGCCTCCCATATGATCGCTGTCCCATCGGCGCTGGACGTAATGATATGGCACCCATCCGGGCTGTATTTCGCGCTGTGGACGGCACCGTGATGATTCTTGAGCACAACGAGGGGTCGCCCAGTATCTGCATCCCAAACCCTTGCAACCTTGTCCTTGCTTGCGGTGACGACGTGGCGACCGTTAGGGCTAAACGTCGCATACTGGACTTTATCGACATGGCGGGCTAATTCAAGGAGAATACGACCTGTCTCTGCTGACCAAATCAGCACCCTGTTATCATTATCTACAGAGACAAAGCGCTTGCCGTCATGACTATATGCGAATTTTATAATAGAGACTTTCATTCCTCCTCTTAGCTCGATGGTGTGCCCCTGCGTCTCAGCATTCCAGATTCTGACTGTTTTATCACCACTGGTTGTGGCAATGTGCTTTCCATTAGGGCTATATGTTGCCGAATAAACTCGATCAGAATGCCCTTTAAATTCGGAAATCAGACTTCCTGTTTCAGAATCCCAAATTCGTACTGATTTGTCATAACTGGCTGTAACAATATGGGTTCCATCGGGGCTGTACGCTGCATTGTATACAATGGATTTATGACCAGTAAGTTCAGCAACGATCATGCCCGAATCCGCATCCCAGATTCTGGGGGCCTGATCGTAGGCAGTCGTCAAAATCCGTCGACCATCAGGACTATAGGTTGCACTGTGAACGCGGTCACGGTGCAACATTAACTCGGCAACTGAGCCCCCGGTCTGAGCATCCCAAATTTGTGCTGTCTTATCGAAGCTAGCCGTGACCACTCGCTTCCCATCTGGACTATAGGCTGCACTGGCAATGTTGTCTTCGTGACCGCGTAGAGCTATTATCTGGTGCCCTGTCTGTGTTGACCAAATCCTCGCCGTTCTATCATTGCTCGCAGTTAGGATGCTGTTTCCATCTGGGCTAAAGATAGCTGAATTGACGATGTCTGTATGGCCGCTGATGACTGTGACAATCAGTCCTGTCTCAGAATCCCAAATCCGTGCAGTTTTGTCGCGGCTTGCTGTTAAGATGAACCTGTCATCGTGGCTATAATGCGCCGTATACACATGATCCGAATGGCCTTTTAGATCTCTGAGCAATTTTCCTGATGTTGCGTCCCATATCTTGACAATCTTGTCATAACCTACAGTTAAGACGCGCCGTCCATTGTGGCTAAACACAACACTTTGGATAACCGCCTTGTGCCCTGAAAGCACGGCTTTCGGAACACCTGTTTCAGCGTTCCAAATTCTGGCAGTCTGATCGTAACTGATAGTTGCAATGCTGTGTCCATCTGGACTATAAGTTGCACTCCGTACTCCCTCGCTATGCCCAGACAGAACCATTGTCGTGGCCTCAGCAGTACGAATGGCATTGCGAAGCAAGTCGGGCAATATTTCGGAATTAGAACCGCCACGATGTGCACGATTTAGCCATGGCAGCGCTTCAAGTGCTTTATTCTCATGGACCAACAGTAATCGACCACGCTCGACGTAGGTGGAGAGTAATTGTTGATGGAACTGCTCGCCGACTCGTGCTGCCTCTTTTGTTCTCTGCCGCTCCAGCTGTTCTCTCCGATATCCCTGGTAGACGAATATGGAAACCGAGAGAAGGAAAGTTGAGAACACTAGAAATATAGCTACGTAATTTAGAAATTTATCACGCAGATACTGATGCTCAGATGCAGTCAGAAAACAAGCCAATTGCTGATTTATTTCATCCGACTTTCGCAATTGGTAATCGCGCAGTAGCGCCAGATCCGGGGGACGCCATAGTCGTCCAATTGGCCGTCCTGCTTGGTCCCAGAGCCGTGCCGCGTCTGTCGCACGGTCATGGAAGCGACGATCAGTGCGTCCCGCATCTATCCATTGTCGCAAAGCGGTCCAATGTTCAAAGAGTGCCTCGTGTGTCACCTCTGCGATGGCATCGCTCCCATCAAAAGAGAGCGTCAATAATCGAGTGTTGACTGTGGCAAATTGCCGGAGAGCTTCCAGCACCTGTGCCGGCGTTTCCCCCCGGCCACACAACTCATGCACAGCCATACGTCGGCGGGTATCTTGGGTACCTTCTCCGAGTTGCACCAACCGGATCAGGGAACGACGGACGATGGCTTGATCAGCCGCACTCAATGCCTCATAGATTTCTTGCGCCCTGCCTGCCAGCGCTCCGCCTACACCACCGATCTCTCGCAGCGTTACGCCCGGTGCTCTGTCCGAAAGCATCCCTTCCCAGATCCTGGTCAGCGCAAACTCAAGGAGAGGTAGCGTGCCTTCGCTGCCGGTCGCATCCTTCAGCAGCAACTCGATGGTGGCGTCGTCAATAGGACGCCCCGCCTGCGCGGCGGGTGTCGAAATGGATCGTCGCAGTTCTTCATGGCTCATGCCACCAACGAGCACACACTGCTCCACAATCAGTCGATTCAACTCCAAATGATGGCGCTGAGTTTCCCCAATGAAGTCGCTTCTCAGCGTCAGCACGATAGAGATGTGTCGAGCCCGGTCGCCGGCCGAGTGCAAAAGTAGACGAACGAACGCATCTCGTTCAGCCTGGTCCGAACAGAGCGTGTAGATCTCTTCGAATTGATCGACCAACAGGACCACACGAGTCCCGACAAGATTCGGCAAGTCTGCAGTCCATAGGGTGAGTCCATCGAAGTCGCCGTGTGCATTTGGCTGGGCTAGGTCAGCAATCAGTCGTCGCCGCACCCTAAGACTGGGCGACAGCTGCTCATCGTCGACAAGTGGAAGCACGGCTAATGCCAAGGATCGCACAGGGTGCGCCCCAGGATGGACTACGACACGACGGAATGCGCGCGCTCCCGCCACTGGGCGTTGCTCTAGCATCGCCAAAAGTCCAGCTCGTGCCACCGAGGACTTTCCGGAACCGGACGGGCCAAGGATAGCCAGCAGTCGCACCCCTTCTGGCTTTTCCGATAGTGAGGCGAACTTTTGCCAGAGCTTATCGGTCAGAGCTTCGCGTCCAAAGAACAGATGTGCGTCGTTGAGTTGAAATGCCGCGAGACCTTGATACGGATTGGATGGGGCGACCTCTTGCTGCGACAATAAGTGTTCGTATTCGGCGCACCGTTCCGGCGCATAGCATCTCAGTGCCGTCATGATCGTTGACGGTAGAGCATGCTCGATGATCAATGAGATCTTCGCGACCGGACTTGTCCCACTACCCAGATGTCGCCGCACCTCCGGAAATCGATCAATACAGACCGCGGTGACGTCGTCATCGGTGGGGAGCACCGCTTCTGCAAATCGCCGCAAGGCGGCACGTGAGGGGGGAGATGTAGCCATGGAAGTCAGACCTCTGAGGCATTTATAGCGCTCTCAACGCCTTCACGAACGCGCAGCCGCCGAAACGAAATCAGGTGGCGTTGTCCGGGGCGCGCGTGTCGCGGTCCGGTTCGTCGGCGTTCCGGGGTACCGCGACGCGAGCCAGGGGTTTCGTTTGGCGCGGTCTTACCCTTAACCCTTTGGCCCTTTTACCATTTGCTGTTGAGAACCACCCAGAATGCAGCAGGGGGCGGCGAAGCCGAATGGGGGGTCCGGGGACAAAGCCCAGCGACGCTGATCGGTGGGGCGGTGTCGTGGCTGGTCTTGGGGAGACGGTCGGCGGCACCGTGAGGTTCGCTGAGTCCTGCAGCTGCGGCCTCGTGCCATTTATCTGCGGCCCACCCAAGAGAACTGAGGGCCGTTCCTACAGCGTCGCGGGCTCCCCGCTGCCGAGTCGAACGGTCGCATGCTGCCGAAGCAACCGAGCCACGCCACGGGCGTTCCACGCGGTTCCGTACACCGATGAGAAGTGCTCGGAGTTGAGCACCCCAGCGATGTCCGCGAGCGAGTAACCATCTGTCCGCAGCTCCGCCGCTAGACGGGCCACGTCGACCAGGGCACGAATCGGCACTACCCCACCAGGCAGAAGGCCCCGCGCCGCCAAGTCCGCAGCGGTCAGCACCACCAGCGGCCCCTCAAGCTGCGCCGCCAGCACATCCGCGCTCTTCTTTCGCCCGCGTCCTCGAAAGAGCGGGAACTGCATGATGGCCACGCCGTCCGCTTCTCCCTGCGCAATCCGCATCAGGCAGGAATGCTCTGCGGGGTCGCGCTTGGGAGGCCCTCGATCGAGCAGAAAGTCCACCAGCGTCCCGCCCGCCCTCTCGACGCTGAGCTGCGCCACTTCCCGAAGCTTCGCGAGCTGCTCATCCGTGAGGTTCCACTTGTCATTCGTGAACACTTGCAGAATCAACCGCCTCGGCATCGGCTTCATGGCGGGACTATTCCTCCGAAAGACATTCGCTGGCAAGCCACTCTGCACCCGCTCGGACGACGCGGTTTCCCTCAAAGCCGTAGCGAGTCAGCCGGGTAAGGCAACGCCGCCAGGGCTTGCCATCGGACTCTGACAGGCCGGCGGCGCTCTGGCGCGAGCGGCGTCGGTTGTTTGGCAGGGGCTTGGGTGCCGACCCAGCTGACGAGCAACGCGGATTTGACCTTTGCGAATGGGACCGGCCTCGCGGATCGCGGGCGAGCCTTCGACAGTGCCAGTTTGGTCCTGACGGTGACGGGGGGGCGATGGTGATCGGTGGGGTGGTGAGGTCGCTGGTCTTGGGGAGACGGTCAGCGGCACCGAGAGGTTGGCCGAGTGCGCTATGCGCGGGCACCCGATGCCGATCGCCTGCCCACGCAGGAAACCGCGCCCAACTCAAGATCATCTTACGCCCTCCAATCAAACCCGCGCACCCGGCCCGGCATTCCAAGGAGGTCGAACCGCCACCTTGACCTACGCCACCCACTGCGGTACGCAAACCACA
>CALLYL010000587.1 GCA_937859535.1 uncultured Myxococcales bacterium | reverse complement strand
TGTGCTGCGGTCTACGACGCGCCGAAGCCTCCTAGTGAGCGGGTGACGATGACGCCATATGTGCTGAACCTGGCACGACAGGTCTTGGTGCTGGTGGCGGGAGATGACAAGGTCGCTGCGGTATCGGCCGCGCTGGAGAGTGATGCGCGGGTCGCCGAGATTCCGATTCGGGCGATTGCTCCAGCCACGGGTGAGCTGGTTTGGCTGCTTGATCGCAAAGCGGGACGTGCGCTCGGCAACCCGATGCGGTAAGGGAAGCGCAGACGCTTTGTTCGAGTGGAGCCCGTGATGATCGACCTGCGCCGCCTGTCCCTGTGCCTGCTTCTTTGGTCTGGCTGTTCCGATAAGCTGCCGCCGCTAAGGCCTCCGCTGTTTCAGGACAGCTTCGATCGCGGCGAGATCGGGCCAAACTGGAAGTCCACCGCACCACCGGGCACCTATCGCATTGAAGCGGGAGAGCTGGTGGTGTCGGGTGCGAAGAACCATCCGCTGTGGCTGGTGCAGGCGCTGCCGCGAGACGCGGTGATTGAGCTAGACGCGTACAGCAGGAGTCCCGATGGCGACCTGAAGGTCGAAGCGTTCGGCGATGGCCAGAGCTTCGCGAAGACGGTGTCGTATACCTCGACGGCGTACGTGTTCATCCAGGGCGGCTGGCACAACCGACTGGGCGCGCTGTGCCGAATGGATGAGCACGCCGACGACCGCAAGACGCGCAAAGACCTGACGGTGGAGCCGGGTCGACGCTATCACTGGCTGATTGCCCGCAAGGACAACCTGGTTCGCTGGTATGTCGACGGCAAGCTGGCGTTGGAGATGGACGATCTGGCACCGCTCGAAGGTCCGTCACACAGCTTCTTTGGTTTTAACAACTGGGAAGCCGAAGTGCACTTCGACAACCTGGTCGTCCGTCGTTATTAAGGGCACGGCGTGCCGCAGCCAGCAGTGTTTTCTACGCGCTGCTAGGTGAGGGCGATGAGCGTGGGGCGACCTTTGCGGGGCGAGATGACCAAGGCTTGACCTTCGGGCACTGCGGTCAGCTCAGCGCCGAGCGATTCGTCTCCGACGGTGGCAACGGCCAGCGTGAGGTGGGTAATCGGTCCGGGGCTGCTGCCCTCGCTGTGGCTGTGATAGCGCAGCGTGCTGAGGCCGCGACGGGCTACCACCAGTTGATCACCGTGGCTCAGGGCGGCCACTACACCGGCTCCTTGCTCATCGGGGACGGCTTGGCGCAGCGCCTTGGCCAGTACCGCGACGGATACCTCGGGGCTTAGCTCACCTGCGGTCAGGTACGCCGGATCGGCGTCATGCAGGTGGCTGAGCACCTGATGAAAAAACAGCTCGGCCTCGCTTCGTCCGCGCAGGTTGTCGCGTAGCTGGAGCGGTAGATCGGCGGTGTGCTGCGCCCGTGACTCAATCGGTGAGAGCTGGCCGCTCACCGCGAACAAAAACTGGCGATACCGAAACACACCTTGGCTGGGCGGTGGCGCACCGATTGCCGCGAGGAGCTGGTCGGTGCGCAGGTTGCCGAGCGCTCGGTAGGCGACAAGCTCGTCTTGGCTGCCGCGCTGAACCAGTGGTTCGCCGCCGATGACGAAGCCCTGATCGAGCTGCACCGTCTTGCCGGATGGCGCTGGTGGCTCGTCACCGGCTGGGGGAGCGTCGCTAAGCGCCGCAGCGGGAACTACGCCGGGGACACGCTGAAGGAGACCGCGCAGTCGCACGGGCTCGCTGCTACGAAGGAGTATGAGTCGGGACATGATCTTCTCGTCTTAACGTTCCACGATACGGCGTAAGTGCTGCTTCCGACAAGCCCGCTGTCGTGGAAGGACAAGGTGCGCCTTGACAGCGGCTTATCGCGGGGACAATGATCCAAGTAGATGTTGAAAACGATTTTCAATATTAGGTTGCTGCTTCTCATTGGCTGGTTGTGGCCGCTGTCGGTTCATGCAGGTGATGACGGAGTGGCTCGGCAGACTCAGCAGGTTGCGGCGCTGGTCGATTACATCGCGGCGGACTACCCGGCGGCGGTGAAGGATGGCCGCGTTCTGGATGAGAGCGAGTACGTCGAGCAGCGCAACCTGATCGAAGAAGCGAGCAAGCTGCTTCCCAAGCTGGGTGGGTCGGCGGCGGACCAGCAGCGGCTGGCGGAACGGCTGCAAGCGGTGCGGGCGGCCGTCGAAGCCAAAGAGTCGGGCGCGGTAGTTGGCGAGCGCTGCCGGGCGGTGCGGCAAATCCTGAAGGAATCGTATCAGCTCAAGATGGTTCCGTCGTCCAAGGTCTCGGCGGGCCAAGCAGCGGAGCAGTTCCAGCAGCTCTGTGCGTCCTGTCACGGGATGAGCGGTCGAGCGGATACCGAGGCAGCGCGCAAGCTGGTGCCGCCACCGGTATCTTTCTTCGACGCCGAGAAGATGCCGCAGGTGGCACCGCAGCTCGCTTTTCATGCACTGACGTTCGGGCTTTCTGGGACGGGAATGCCGAGCTTTGATTCGCTCCCGGCGCAGCAGCGCTGGAACCTGGCGTTTTATGTGGTGGGGCTGCGGCATGGCACACCGGGGCACGGTAAGCCGTCCGCGCTGGTCGACCACCAAGCGGTGGCCGGGCTGACGCTGGCGGACTTGGCCGAACAGTCTGATCTCGAGCTGTGCCAAAAGTTGAAGGTGGGCGGGCTCGATGAGTCGCGTTGTCCCGAGGCGCTGGCGGTGCTGCGGACGCACACGCCGTTTGTGTCGAGCGTCGAAGGGGCGATGAACTTTGATCGGGCCAGGGCACTGCTCGGTGAGCTGCGTGGGGCGGTGGAGCGCGGTGATTCAGACGCTGCCCAGCGGCTGGCGATCGCCGCCTATCTCGATGGAGTGGAACCGAATGAGGTCTCTCTCCGTGTCGAGCAGCCGGAGCTACTAAAGCGCATTGAGAGCTCGTTTATGGGGCTGCGTCAGGCAGTTGATCCGAAGAGCGGCGTCACCCAGGCCGAGGTGGTGCGCAAGATTGCCGAAGCCTCGGCGCTGCTGGCCGAGGCAGAGCGGGGCACCGGTGGCACTGTGGCGGCGTTTGTGGCCTCGCTGACGATTGCGCTGCGCGAGGGGCTAGAGGTCGCACTGCTGATCGCGGCGCTGCTGGCGTTTTTGCGCAAGAGCGGCCAGGGACATCTGACGAGACTGGTTCACTTGGGTTGGGTGCTGGCGGTGCCTGCCGGGCTGCTGACGTTTGTGGCGGTCGGCGCGCTGCTATCGGGGGCGCAGCGCGAGTTGGCCGAGGGCATCATGACGCTTTTGGCGGCGGCGATCCTGGTCACGATGACGCACTGGATCATCGGGGCCAAAGAAGCGCGGCACTGGCTGGGCTTTCTGCGACGTCGAGTGGAAGGCGCTGGGGAGCAGGCCGAGCTGAGCCAGAAGCTGGCGCTGGTCGGTTTGTCGTTCTTCGCGGTCTATCGCGAGGCCGTCGAGGTGGTGCTGTTCTACAGGACACTTCTGGTGAGCGCAGGGCCCAAGGGCCGCTCGGATGTGATCTGGGGCGCGGTGCTGGGGGTGGTGGTGATGTTTGCGGTGGTGCTGGTGGTCGGGCGGATCGGTCGCAAGCTCAACCCACGGCCGGTGATGCTGGTGAGTAGCGCGCTGCTGGCCATGCTGGCGCTGGTGATGACGGGCAATGGCATCCATGCGCTCCAAGAGGGGGGCTATGTGGGCGCGACGGCGATTCACCTGTTTGGGAAGGAATGGTCTGGGTTGCCGGTGCTGGGCCTGTATCCGACGTGGCAGGTGGTGCTGTGCCAGGTTGCGGTGGCGCTGCTGTTGGTGGTTCCCTCCCTGCTGGAGCGCACACGTCGTCGCCGCGAAAGCGGTGCTACCATGCCGTCCTCCGGCCAGGTTGTGGTGTAGCAGCGCGCCGCGCAAGAGCCGTCCTCTGGCGAAGTCTCTGCCTAGTGCTCTTCGAACAGGTGGTGGAGGTCTTTGAACTCGTCTTCGTGGAGCAGGGATGTTAGGCCGGCACGCAAGCGGCGAAGCAGCTTGGGGTCATCCGGGGCAGAGGTCAGGATTTTGCGGATCGGGATGCCAGTCAGCATCATGAGCCGCGACACGGTCAGAGAGCTGCGCTTCTCTTCCAGATACTGGACGAGCTTCAAGGTGTGTCCGGTCAGCACGGCGGTGTCCTGCTCGCCGGCCTGTTCCAGGTAGAGCGCGGCGAGGCCATGGCCAAGTTGGCGGTCTTCGTCCGTGAGCAGGCTATAGGCGGCGTCGCGCATCGCCGCCGAGCGGAAGCTGTACTCGATGTCCTGCGGGAAGCGGCTGACTGGGTGTGGTTCGATGACCTCGCTCTCTTGGAGGAGCTTCAGCCAGCGATCCACGGCACCGGCGTTCATTTCGGGCACTTGGCCAAGGAGCGCGAGCACCCCGCCGCGCCAGAAGGTCTGTCCAAAGATGCTGGCCACCCGCAGTACCCGGCGGGCCCCCGGCTCAAGCTGAAGCAGGCGCGCTTGGGTCATCGCGAGCACGGTATCGGGCAGTGCATCGCCTTTGCCCTCGGCGACCGCCCGGATGAGCTCTTCGAGAAACAGGGCGTTGCCCTGCGACAGCGTGACGATGCGAGCTATGGTCGTCGCTGGGACATCTTTGCCGAGCGCGTGGATCACCAATCGCTCACAAGCCCGCTTGCCGAGCCCACCGAGCCGAATGTCTTGTGCCTTGCCCGACCACAGCTTTGGAAACAGCTTCTCGACCTCGGGCCGCCCTAGACCGAACACCAGCAGGGGTCGCTCGGTCAGGTTGCGCAGCGCGGTGTCGAGCACTCGCAGCGAGGGCTCATCGGCCCACTGTAGGTCGTCGACCAGGACCACCAGCGGTCGCTGGCTACACAGCAAATCGATCCATGTGTCAAAGGCGCGGAGCAGCTCGGTTTGCGGTGGCGTGGGCTGGTTTTCTATGGCAACCAACCCACAGGCAGCGGCGAGTATCTCGAGTGCGGGAGCGTGTGGCTGGGACAGCTCGGCCAAGCGAGCGCGCAGCCGATCGAGCTGATCCGAAAGCGAAGCGGTCGTCTGAAGGCCTGCCCAGCGGCGCAGGGTCTGCGCAATCACGCCAAACGGTGCAGCGGCAAGGAGCGGATCGCCACGTCCTGACAAGATGGTTACATCACGGTGCTGGATGCGGCGCAGGAACTCTTGGCGCAGCCGGGTCTTGCCAAAGCCAGGTGGTGCCAGTAGGAGCACCGCCTGAGCCTGCGACTCATCGATGCTGCCAGCGAGCAGTGCTTCGAGCACGCCCAGCTCTTGCTCGCGACCCAGGCAAGGCGAGGGCTTGCCCAGAAGCAGTCGCGCTTCATCGGCTTCATCGCTCGCTCCCCACAGGAGTGAGCCGAGGCTGCCATCGCGAACATCAAAGCTGGGATCCAGCAGCCCGGCGCTGACCGCATCCAGTAGAATACCCGGCTCGTTGCGATTGGCTGCCTGTTGCCGGCGGCGGAGCAGCTC
>CALLYL010000586.1 GCA_937859535.1 uncultured Myxococcales bacterium | reverse complement strand
ACAACCCCGACAGCACCGATGCGGGGATGAAGAACAACCTTTGCACCGACAGCCAAGGTCGTCCGTCGCCATGCTTTGCGACAACGGCCAAGGGGCAGTACGGGTACATGGTGCTCGGCAAGCTGCGTTATCAGTTCAGCCCGGGCCGCATCTTCCGTCCATATATCCATGCCGACATCGGTGGCGGCGAGTGGCGCGGGGCTCTCAATATCGATGGATCGCGTCCGGTGAAAAACGGAGCGATCGACACCGAATCGCCGCTGCAGCCAACCGATCAGTGCAGCGCTGAGTACAACGGCAAGGCCGATCCGGAGCGCAAGCCGGCTGGCTGTACCTCCGTCGGTGGTAACGTCGGCTACAATCAACAGACGGGCACGGCTTCGGCAACCTACGTGAACCGCGTCTGTCCGACCACGGGTTCGTGCGTGGACTCGGTGCTACTTGGCAAGCTCTTCGTCGGTGCCGGGGCTGGATTCTACGTCGGTGGCCGCCATGCTGGTGTCTCCCTCGACGTGAACCTGCTGACTTCCCTGAGCGGGACCACGGGTCTGCTGCTCGACGCGTATGTTGGCCCGCAGTTCATGTTCTAAGCCATTGCCTGTGCTTGGCGACGGCCTTCGGGCCTCGTGACGAGCTTCGTCGATCGCTCCCAGACATCGCTACCGTGTCATCACCGCTCGGCGCGGTCGATGCTGGGACGTTGTGGTGGAGCGCGTGGGACAGAGGGCTCGTGGTTGCTACGGCGGCGATGAGGGCACGACCGGGGTTTGAACGGGAGCTGTGCCGGTTGGCGGCAGCGGAGGCGGCTCGGCGGAGGGGGGAAGGCATTCCTTGCGCTGCTCAGCGCGGGCCAGTGGATGACCGGGCATCGAGTCGAGGATTTTCTGTACCTCGGCCAAAAATTCAGGACAGCGGTGGTCGGCCCGCAAGCTCATTGCGCGTTGGAGATGCATCGACACGAACGACTCGCTGAGTTGATTGAACGTCGGCTCGGCGATCGACCGATAGATCGAGTCATTGGCGAGCTGCCCATAGAGCCTGATGGCTTCTTCGGCGTCCTTGCGCTCGACGGCGGCTTGGAATCGTTCGAAGAGCGGCTGAAGCGGCTGTTCGAGCAGCGCTTTTTGTCTGAGCGTCTGAACCTGGTTGGCCTGTGCGGGTAGCAGCGAGTTTCCGTAGCTGCGCGTCAGCTCTTCGGATCCCTGTAACACCGTCGACCAAGCGCGAATTTGAGCTTCCGCTTGCAGGCGAATCAGCTCCTTGGCCACCGTCTCGTCCTGCGGCACTTTGTAAAATGGCAGGATCGTCGAGACCTTGCGTTGCAGCGACAGACTGGTCGAAAGTGCGAGCAATCCAGCGACGGAAAGTGTCAACCCACCGAGTAGTCCCCACAGCCCATAGCGAGGTGCCGTACCGTCCTTCAGTTTGCGGCGACCGCTGCGATTTCCACGACGGGTTTCGATCGCTTTCGCGATGGTGCTCGTCGTCAAAACAGGATTCGACGCCGACGAGATGCTGGGGCCGCGCATCGTGTCTTCGCACGCTTCGAGCGCATGCTCCAGGTCGACGGCGCTCTGATACCGTTCATCGGGCTTTTTGCGCAGGAGTTTCATCACGACCTCCTGCACGCACGCCGGAATGCTCTCGGGCAGCGGCTCCGGCTGACGACCCAAGTGAGCGAACAGCACGTCGTGCGGCGTCCCGACAAACGGTGGCTGTCCGGTCAGAAGCTCGTAAAAGAGCACGCCCGCTGCGTATAGATCGGTGCGGCCGTCGATTTTTGGCTTTTCGGTGACCTGCTCCGGCGCGACGTATTTGGGCGTGCCGACGAGGATTCCCGGTGCCGTCAGCGACATCGACTTGTTGCCGACCTGCTTGGCCATCCCGAAGTCGAGCACTTTGAGGACCAGCCGCCCACCGGGTTTGTAGCGGAGCAGCATCATGTTCTGGGGTTTGATGTCGCGATGTACGACGCCCAATCGATGCGCTTCTTCGAGTGCCGAGGCAAGCTGCCGCATTACCGCAATCGCCCGCAGCGGAGCCAGCGGTCCCTCACGATCGAGCACATCCGATAGATCATCTCCATCGACAAGCTCCATCACCAGGTAAGGCATCTCGTCTTGCAGACCAAAGTCGAAGACTTGGGCAATCGATGGGTGATTGAGCTGACTCCATACCTTCGCCTCACGCTTGAAGCGTTCGACGGCATCTGGCTCAGCAAAGGTCTCCTTGCGCATCATCTTGATGGCCACAGCCTTCTCGACGGCAAGGTTGGTACCTCGGAAGACTACGCCCATCGCGCCCTCTCCCAAGATGCCGTCGAGTCGGTACTGACCATCGAGCGTGCGGCCAATCATGGAGGCCGCCCATTCGTTCTCGGTCGACATAAGCCCTGTCTAAAACGGTACGGTGAACCCTAGATAGGTTCAAGTGTCACGCCGGGAATTCGTTAGGAGACTTTCTCTCGTCGGAACTTGCCGCCAGACTGCTTCGTTTCGACCGGTCGAGTGCAGTCTCCTACATTGTCGCCTAGTTTGCTCTTTACGCCGGACCGCGCGTCGTGCCAAAAAAACGCCATGAAGCGACACCTGACCGTCTTTGCTTGTGGAGCCGTTCTTTTCGCTGCGACATCGGCCTTTGCGCAGGCCAAGTCTTCACCGCTGTCGGATGCTGCCGCCAAGGCTGAGTCCGAGCGTGCCGGGAAAGAAGGCGAGCGGTTGCTCTCGCAACACGACGCGGCCGGCGCGGTGACCGAGCTGGGAAAAGCGTTCAACCTAAGCAAAAATCCCCGCTTCCTATTGCCGCTGGGACTGGCGTTCGCAGAGGCTGGCAGGCCGCTCGATGCGTTGGATGCGCTGGGTCGCTTTCTGAAGGAATCGCCCACGCTGCCTGATCAAAAGCGACGCGAGATCGGTGGAAAGCTGGGCGTGATGCTCGATCAGGTGGCCGGCACCGTCACCATCGAGGCCTCTCGTCAGAATGCACAGATCAAGCTCGATGGCCGGGTGATCGGCATGTCGCCGATTGAGTCGCCACTTCGTCTGAGCCCGGGCAAGCATGAGCTGCAAATGGTGCCGGCCCCGACCGATCCATCGAGCGGTGCCACCGTCGTCATCGACATCAGACCGGGCGAACAAAAGACGGTCAAGCTGGAGCCGGGAGCGCGCTCGCGCTTTTTGGAGCCGCAGGCCCAGAACGATGATGCCAATCCGGCGCAGCGAACCACTGCGTCGAATCAGTCGACCGGGACGACGGAGCAGCCCGCGAAGGGCAGTGAGTTCAATTTCCGTGACCTACCCAAGAAGTGGTGGTTCTGGACGGGAGTCGGAGCAGTCGCTGTCGTCGGCATTGGCCTGGGTGTCGGTCTCGGGGTGGGCTTGCGTGATCACTCGACCGTGCCCACCGAGGCCTTTCCGGCGGTCACCACTTGGCAAGGTGGTCCGATCGACGTGCGGATGCCTTCCACCCTGGCGTATGGGAATTGATCATGAAGAAGTTGCAATCCCAGTTTCTGGGAAGAACCCTTCTTCTTGTCGCTGCGCTTTCTGGTTGCCATGAGGACTCTGACGCCTGCGAGGGTCGTACCGAGACGTGTTTGTCGCTGACCTTGTTTGGGTCCGAGGGTGTGGCAGCGGCCGATCAGCTTAAGGTGATGCTGCTTCGTAAGGAGCAGCCGCTGTCGCCATCGACGCCGCTTAGCTCGGTGCAAGAGTTTCCATTCAAGGTCGCTCTACTGTGGCCCGATGGACCTGCCAACCTGAGCGTGCGTAGCAGCTTGAGTGGTGTGGTAAACGGCGTCAGTGCCGAGATTTCTCTCGACCTGCGCAACGGCCAGCATGCCCAGCGCAAGCTGACGTTGTTTCCACCGCTGCCCAACACGCAGCCGACGGACATGGCGCGAATTCGTGATCTGAGCACACTGCCAGATCTGACGCCTCCGCCTGATTTGACGGTGACACCGGATATGACAACGCTGCCGGATCTTACGGACCCGGTCGATCAGACGATAACTACCGACTAGCCAGTGCTGGCAGAACCAGTGCCTCGAGCTGAGCGCTGACCTCTTCAAAAGAGCGAGCAGCATCGACAAATTGAATCGGCCTGCCGCTCTTTAGCCAGGCGCTGGCTTGCGACCGATAGAGGCTTTCGACGCCGCGCTGGAAGTCGTCGACCTCGAATATCTCTTGGGCTTGACCTCGCTTGGCTCGTCGCTGAGCGGCCACCTCGACCGGAAGATCGAAGTAGACCGTGAGATCCGGAACCCGAAAGGTCGCGTTGACTTGCTGAACCAGATCGAGCGGCACACCCGCGAAGGTTTGGTACGCCAGCGACGACAGCACGTAGCGATCACAGACGACGATTTTGCCGTCGGCAAGTGACGGCTCAATCTCTCGGGCCAGGTGATCGGCGCGGTCCGCAGCAAAGAGCAGGGCCAGGGCGTGTGCTGAAAACGGCGCATGCTCGCCGCGCAGGACTTCTCGGATCAGCCGTCCGACGGGATTGCCAGTTGGCTCGGCCGTTTTGTGAACCTGATAGCCGAGCGATGCCAGACGTTCACAGAGCCATCTTTGCTGGCTGGTGGTGCCCGCTCCGTCGATGCCTTCGAAGACCAAGAAGAAGCCCGGGCTCT
Source organism: uncultured Myxococcales bacterium (assembly GCA_937859535.1). GTDB lineage: Bacteria > Myxococcota_A > Polyangia > Palsa-1104 > JAEUJZ01 > JAEUKA01. Next base: position 617 of record CALLYL010000586.1, on the reverse strand, counting down.
TTGCCTTTGCACTCGTCGTCGTCATGCGGCGCGGAGTGTACGATCCCGCCGTCTCGGGTCAAGGGCCTTGGCGGATTCGAACTGGCATGCTCGCACATCGGCATCATTTGCCCAACGGCGGCTTATGGATGTGAATAAATGTGCCAAAAATTTCCACATAGAATGGGAAATGTTTTTCATAGTGTTGAATGATAAAAAGTGTTGTTGAACTCGATTTGTTAGCGGTTTATGAATGCAATTCGAAATTCTCGATTGGGGCTGGACTTGTATCGATGTCGTCGTTCGCTGCACAAATACTCTTGGATTTGACGGGCACGGTGCGTGAACCCAGGACGCTCGAGGCGGGGGGGCATTGGCTCGATGGCAAGGCGACTGGAGCGAAGCCTGCTGACGCGATGCGGGCCCGAGAGGTATTCGAACAGCAGCTTGGCACTCTGCGCAAGCGCCGAGCCGAAGCCGGGCTCAGTCGGGCAGCTCTAGCACTGCGCTGTGGCGTGTCGGAGAGTACGATTCGCAACATCGAGACAGGCCGGCACCTACCCACCGCGCAGACACTGGCGGCGATTGCGGCGATTTTGCCCTATTCTGATGCGGGACATTCGAGGGTTGGCGAGCCC
>CALLYL010000585.1 GCA_937859535.1 uncultured Myxococcales bacterium | reverse complement strand
CCCGATTGCCGTTGGGGACTTCCCAAATGCCGCTAGATCCTTCCCGATTGCCGTTCGGGACTTCCCAAATGCCGCTGGTCCTTCCCAAATGCCGCTAGGTCCTTCCCGATTGCCGTTCGGGACTTCCCAAATGCCGCCAGGGAGTTCCCGATTGCCGCTAGGGAGTTCCCGATTGGCTTTCCGAAACTCCCCAGGACGACGTGCTCACAAAGGCCGCGTTAGCTGGCGAGGCGCTTGGCCAGCAGCTCTTCCACTGCGGCTTGGGCCTTGGAAAAGTCGGCGATGCCCTGGCTGAGCTTGTCTTGCGCCATCCGGTTTTGCGCGTGCATCGCTCGGAAGGTGGCTTCGTCCATGGCGATCGGAGAGATCGTCATCGACCGTGCGGCCTCGGCATCGAGCTTGCGCTGGAGCGGTGCCCGGGTTTCCGCCAGCTCACCCAGGAGCTTGGGCGAAATCGTCAGCAGATCGCAGCCCGCCAGCTCGCAGATCTCACCGATGTTGCGGAAGCTGGCCCCCATCACCTCGGTGCGGTGGCCAAAGTGTTTGTAGTAGTTGTAGATCTCGGTGACGCTTTTCACCCCGGGGTCTTCCGCCGAGGGATACGAGGTCCGGCCAGTGTCCTTGAGATACCAATCGAGGATGCGACCGACAAACGGCGAAATCAGCGTCGCTTTGGCCTCGGCGCAGGCAATCGCCTGGTGGAGACCGAACAGCAGCGTAAGGTTACAGTGAATGCCTTCGCGCTCCAGCACCTCGGCAGCGCGGATGCCTTCCCACGTCGAGGCGATCTTGATGAGAATGCGCTCGCGACCCACCCCGCGTGACGCGTACTTGGCGATGATCTGGTGAGCCTTGGCGATGGTGGCGGCGGTATCAAACGACAGCCGTGCATCGACCTCGGTCGAGACCCGGCCAGGAATCAGGTCCAAAATGCGCAGCCCAAACTCGACAGCAAGCTGATCGAGCGCCGCTGTGGCTTGTTCGGAAAGCGGTCGCCCGGCCTGCTCACGCTGCGTCAGCCGCAGTGCACCCTCGACGACATCAGCGTAATCGGGAAGCTGCGCGGCGGCCTGCACCAGGCTCGGGTTGGTGGTGGCATCACGCGGCGTAAAGCGCGCAATCCCGTGGAAATCGCCGGTATCGGCAACCACGATGGTCATGGTCTTGAGCTGATCGAGCAGGCTGGCTGGCATCGCTTGGCTGTGTGACATGCCGCTGACTGTAGCAAAACTCGCCGCCGCCCTGGCCAGGTGGCTTTGTGAAGGGATCCAGGCGCGCTACACTGGTCGCCGGTGCCTGCTTGCCTGAGATATATCGACAGCGACGGGGAAAAGCGGTCCGTATTCCTGCTGCCCGATGGCTGTGCGATCGGCTTACGACCTAGTAAGCACCTCATTTGCCTGACCGACCCACACGTCAGCACCGGGCACGCCTGGATCGAGCAGCGCGAGGATGGCTTCTGGGTCTCGGACATGGGCAGCGCAAACGGCACGCTCGTCAACGACCGTCGGGTGATGAGCAGCCCGCTCCGCCATGGCGACATCCTGCGCTGCGGCGAAACCGCGCTGCGCTTTGAATCCACGCCATCCTCAACCCGAGCCCCAGTGGCTGGGCTTCTGTACTTCTCACCGAGCGGACAGCGGATGACAGCGCCGCTTCGTCCCGATGGAGCGCTGCTTGGTTCATTCCAGGGAAGCACGGTCTACGCCGTCCACGACAGCGTCGCCCGCCAGCATGCCTTCCTGTACTGCGAGGACAACCAGTGGATGGTGCTGCCGATCGCGCCACGCCACGAAACCCAGGTAAACGGGCACTCTGTCGCGATGAGCGGAACCCGGCTTCGCTCGGGCGACGTGATTCTCTGTGGAGACCTGCACGTTCGCTTTGTGATGCTCAAGCTCGCGGCCCAAAGGCTCAGCATCGATCAGCGGCAAGCGCAGCTTCGCAACTGTCCCGCAGAGACCGCGCAGCTATCGGTGAACGCTTCATCGGGTCTGACCGGCGGTGGTTCGTCGATGCTAGCGGGACCGTCGGGACTGGCCACCAGCGTGAAGGCCCGGCTCACCTACCAAGATCGCAATCACGGGGCGGTGGTCGTCGAGATTCCCCCAAGCGGCGGCTTTCTGGGCCGAGCGCTGGAGTGCCTGGTCAAGTCCGACGATGCGAACGTCCCGCGTAAGTGGGGACGGCTGTTTTGTAAAGAAGGCCGCTGGTATTTGGAAGACCTGGGCAGCTCGTCGCCGTCGTTTATTAACGACAAGGCGCTGTTCCCACATGTCTCTCAAGAGCTGCGACACAAGGACACGCTCCGCAACCAATCCATGGTGCTGGTGTTTTCGATCGATGGACTGCTCACGCAGAGCGCACCACCTTCGTTTGGCACCCACAGCGGGCTCACCGCGCCGCCGCCGCCCCCACCTCCGGCTTCGGGTGCGCACTTTCTGATCGTGAGCGAGGACGGTGAAACCCAGATCCTGCCGATTCCCGAAGCGGGTGGTACCCTCGGGCGCTCCCGTGGCTGCCTGATCAACACCGAAGACCCAGCCACCTCCCGTCAGCATGCGCGGGTCTTTGGCGATGGCGAAGCGCTTCACATCGAAGACCTATCCAAGGATCAAGGCACGTGGGCGGCAGGCGTCCGGCTCGTGGGAGAGCGCCGTCCCTTGCAAAGCGGTGATCTGGTGCTGGCCGGACAAGCGCGGGCGCGATTTTTGGCCAAAGACGCCCAGTTTTCGGCACTTTCGGAGAAACTCCGCCCGTTTCGGGTCCGCTGTCCGATTGGCCAGGTCGGTCCGCTCAAGCTCTATTGGGCCGATCATCAAGAGCTGTCGGCGACAGTAGTGCTCAAAGTGTTGCCGCCTGATGCACCGCACCATGACCGCTGGCTCTCGATCCTGACCGCCGAGTCACGCCTGCTGCGCACCCATCCATATTCGAACCCGACCGGCGGCACCCTACTGCGCCAGCTTCCATCGGGTGATCGGCTGCTTTCGGCACCGCTCGGCTGTGGTCTGTTTTTGAGCGAGTTTTTGGTCATATACGGCGCACCGCCCGTGCCGCTGGCCCTCGATCTGGTTGCGCAGATTTGCGCCGACCTGGATCGCAGGGTGCAGCGCGATACCACCCGTCGCGAGGGCCAACTGCCGCTGCGGGAGGTGTGGCTATACGCCGATCCGCTGGCATTCCTCGGGATGGCAACTCGGCTTCTGGTGGCAACCAGCGCCGAAAACAATCGCCCCTCGCCGATCTTGCAGTCACCGGAAACCGGGAGCGCCCGCGCCGAGCACGTTCGCAACAGCCAGGTCTACGTCTACGGTTTGCTCCTGTACTCGCTGCTGACCGGAAGTTTGCCGTCGTACGGTGTGCCGAGTCGCAAGCTGGCCGAGCTGGGAACGAGTGTGCCCGCGCTCATCGGTGATCTCCTGTACGAGCTACTGCTCGACGAGCCCGAGCGTCGCCCCGACCCGAACCATGCCCAGCGCTGGTTGGCCGACCTCCGCAGCGTGCTGGCGACCCAGGTTGCACTCAAATCATCCCGCTACGATGCATCAGCAGGTGGTAAGCCCTGGCCTAGCTGAGGCATGCTGCGATCATGAGCACCGCCCGATGGTTCGGCCTCGTCCTCTCTGGCCTTTTCTGTGCCTGTGACGCAACCCAGACGGCGGGTCCGGCAACCTTCGTCGACAACCCAGCCATGGTGGACCAGACGGCCGCGCTGGCGATCCACCTGGTCGATGTCGGCCAAGGCGACGGCATGGTCATCAAAACCCCGAGTGGAGTAGTGATCGCTCTCGACGGTGGTCCCGATCGCACGGGCAACTATGCCGACTATCTGAAAAAGCTCAACATCACCCGTGTCGACTACGTGATCTTGTCGCACGGTCACTCGGATCACTACACCGGGCTCGGCACTGCGATCGGGCTGTTGCCGAAGGACTGCGAGGCGCGAGTCTTCGACCCAGGCTTTGCCCGCCCCGACATCCCCGGCTACCAGTACATTCGCGATACGGCGGGCTGTCGCTATCGCAGTCTGACACTCAACCAGAGCCTGCTGCTCGATCCCAAGCTCGACCTTCAGGTCATCGGGGTCACGAACACGCCATATCCCCAAAACGACGGCACCGGCATCAACAACACCTCAGCGATCTTGAGACTGCGCTACGGCAACTTTTCAATGCTGTTCACCGGCGACGCGCAGACCGAAGCCGAAAAGAATTTATATATGAACTTCCCGATGCAGCTTGCGGCCAACGTGCTCAAGGTCGGCCACCACGGAAGCTGTAACGCGACGGGAACCAGCCTACTCAAAGCAATCGCGCCAAGCTACGCGCTCATCAGCTCGGGCGGACCCGCCGACCCCAACAACTTCGGCCATCCGCACTGCCAGACACTCGACAAGCTGCGGACCAGCGGCGTCCACTACTTCCGGACCGATCAAAACGGCGACATCATGGTCCTGTCCGACGGAAACGTATTTTCGATTATGCCCGGTCGCGGCACCGTCGACACCACCGCTTGCCCCCGAGCCTGTGCGCAGCCGTCCGACTTCTAAGTCCTTGACAAGAGCCGATTCCTACATTCAGACTGCGGCCCTTACGGCGGTTTTCTCGCCGCACACCTTTACATCTCAAACGGGAGTATTCCGATGTCGAACACCACCAGCACCGAGGCTCGCCGCAAGCGGCACCATCAGAAGGCCGGCCAGCGCCGCAAGAAGGCCCAGAGCAAGCGCTCGACCCTCACCAGCGTCGAGCTGTTCGCTGGCTTCGGCGAGCCCGGCAAGCCCGCTCCCAAGAAGTAAGCGGTCTCTCCTTTCCCTTCGGTAGTTGTCTCCTCGTTCCATTTATGTGGTGGGTCTGGGCAATCCGCTCCGTCGCGACGATGGTGCCGGAATCGTTGCCTCGCGTCGACTGCGCGCCGCCTTGCCACCATCCATCGTGGTCCGCGAGTCGAGCGCTGATGTCGGCGAGCTGTTCGAGGTATTCGCGGCGGCTCGACAGGTCATCCTGATCGATGCGGTGGTCGGTCTTCCCGAAGGTCAGGTGTGCCGACTCGAAGGTCCAGACTTCTCCCTCCCCTCGTTACCCAGCACTTCCTCGCATGCCCTCACGCTGACTCAGATCATCGATCTCGGTCGAGCGCTCGATCAGCTTCCTGCTTCCCTTTTGATCTACGGAATTGGCGCGGCGGATTTTGGTCCCGGTGAAGGACTCAGTGCCAAGGTGGAAGCGGCTGTCACCGAGGTGGTCCAGCGGATCACCGCAGAGCTGTCCTAGGCACGGCGTTCTACTGTAGCCACTCCGGATACTCGAACGGTTCACAATCGAGCGGCGCGTGCAGCAATTCCAGGATCTGACCGCGCTCCGATCCCGCTTTGAGCGCCGCCTGTTTCCAAGGCAGAGGACGCGGCGGCACCAGATTCGAGGGGGTCACCTTGCCATCCCCATCGGCATCGAGCCAGATCGGATTGGTGAGGGCAATCGGCAACGCCTGACCGCCATTGACAGCCCCAATCACATCGGAGGGCAGGGGCAGATCGCCAAGCGCCAGCACCACGATCCAGCCATCCGCAGGCACATTGAGCATCACCTGGGTCGACAGAGCCGGATGCTTTCGGCCCGTGATCGGAATCTCCTGCGCGAGCACGCCGTTGCGATAGATCTGGAGCCGGGTCAGATCAACCCAGCCCGGTGCGTCGGCGGTGATGGTGGCGGTGATCATCCCCCCTTTCACAGGGACTGTCTCTCCAAGTCCTTTGCCATCGACTGACAGCATGACAAACGGACCATTGCTGGCGACGGCGCGCATCTTCAAGATGGCTTCACGAAGATCCGAGGGCAGAAGGCGCGATGGCTCGCTCGTTGGGAACTGGAGCCAGGTTCGCGGATACCCGGCGCGCAACCAGTCAATGCGATGGCTGTCACTGTTTCCCAAGCCGACCACCCGGAGTCCTTGATTCAGTAACGTGAACCAGTCGTGCAGCAGATCCGCTACCTCCGGAGGCCGCATGGCGTAGCCGTTTAGGATCTCCATTCCATCGAACAGTCCGGCCGTCGATAGCGGCAGTCCCGGACGCCAGCGAATGTTGAGGAAGTATCCCAGGTCAGGAGGTAAGCGTGGATGATTGATGATGACCAGGGGACTTCCGGCCTGCTGATGAATCAGGGGAAAGTACGTCTCCGGATCGGCCATGTTCGGCTTCGGCCACTCCTGCCACGGGGGCGCTCCCAAAAACGGTCCCGTCGGATCGTAGACCACCGGATAGATTCCAGCGTGTCCACCTTGGAAATTGTACTCACTGCCCGGAATCGATACCGCCCGCTGTCCGTAATCGAGCGACTTGATCAAATCGCTGAAGTCGTAGTGGAAGCCATGCTCGGTGGGAACCAAAACGTGGACTCCCGAGACGACCTCGGACACGACGCGATGCGCCGCCAAGAGCTTGGAATCAAAGCTGCGCTTGGTGTGAAGGTGCATGTCCGCAGCCAGCCATCCATCCGTCTTCACGGAGTGCTCCAGCGTCACATCCACCTGCGTCACCGCGTCGGCGGCCACAGTCACAGTCTTGCGAACAGACTCGTACTCGGTTCCCTGCAAGAGCAGCACATCATAAGTGCCGGTGGGAACCCCCACCGTACCCTCTCCGGTGACCAGCAGGACTCCTTCCGGAGCACCAATGACCCCTTGTGCAATCACGCTCGCCGTCGCGCCATCAGACTTAAAGTCCGGTTTGGGAGTCGACCCGACCGGATAGATGATTGCCCGGCCTGGCATGGGCATCATGCTGTCGCCATCTCGCAGCACGATGTGAATGGCTGGCGGCTTCGGAACCAGCGGGGGAACCTCTGGGGCCACGATCATGGCGCTCGGTTCGTGATCACCACAGGCGGCCAGAAGGAGCAATCCAGAAAGCCAGCGCAGCGTCGACATGTCGTGAGATTATCAGATTCGACCGCGGCGCAGTAGCTGAACTATTTGGTCTGGATTCCGGTGTCCATATCGATGCTGAGATAACGGCGAAGCGCCACCTCTCGGAAGGTATCCGTCTTGCCGTTCGGCCAGCGCACCGTGACGGTGGCCGGACACAACGCATCGGCCAGTCCGAAGAGCAGGGCCCGGCTGTCTGCGGAGTTGTAGGTGCCTCGGCTCGACTTCAGCTCGCGCACCACTTTCTGGCCCGCCACTTCAACCGTCACTTTGGCACCAAGCGCATCGCGGTTCACCTGTTTGCCATCGCCGCGCAAGCGAATTCCCAGCCAAGCATTCTGGCTTCCGATCTTGTTGCGGAACAGGAAGTTGGGACGACCTCCGCCTTGATCCCTTCCACCGACCAGCAGATCCGGCGCTCCATCATGATCGATGTCGCTCCACGCATGATTTTGGGCCCCTTTCATCCGCTTCCACATCGGCATCTGGGAGTCGTCATTGATACCGCTTTTGTAGCCCACGCTTTCGAACTTTCCGTCGGGAAGCTGGTGCATGAGGCCAAACCATGACTTCTGATCCACCATCATGAACGACCCTTCGTACTTGGTATCTCGCGACATTGCCATTTCGAAGCGGCCGTCGTTGTCAAAGTCGACGGTTGAGCCATCGACATCACCTTCGTTATACGGCAGGCCCCGCTTCAGAAATTCGTTCACAAAGGAGTATTTCCCACTTGGCCCCTGATTGATGAGGAGCAAAGAGGGATCGCTCCACTTGCGGGTGTACTCCGTTTCCGAAGGATGCGAGATGTTGGTCTGGAAAATGTCGGCGTATCCGTCGCCATTTATGTCCTGACAGTCCAGCCCAAAGCCATTGCCTCCCATGTAGGTAGCAGCATCCTTGCCGGGCTCTAGCGTGGTGCCGCGCCCGGTGCTGTCCTGCCAGTAGTTGCCCGTACCTTGGGCCGCAAAGCCACGCTCCACCGCGACGTTTTTGAAGGATCCCTTGCCGTCGTTTTCCCACAAGATGTCCTGCCCCAATTCGACGCTGACACCGTAGGTAGAAACAAAGATATCGAGATCCCCATCGTTGTCGTAGTCACACGTGACAAGACCATTTGTGGGTCGTTCGGGATTCGCGCCGACCAGATTCGTCTTCGTCACTTCGGTAAACGTACCGTCTCCTTTGCCAAAGAAGAGCTGATCCGCCGCCGCATATCCGGTCTGGCCGTTTCCCAAAAACAGATCGAGCTTTCCGTCGCCATTCCAGTCGGCAAACAGCGCATTGCCAGTCACTGTGCTATCCCCCATCGCCGCTTCGACTCCGGCGTTTGGCTTGGCGGTAAAGTGACCTTTGCCATCGTTGAGGAGGATCTGATGATTCTGTCCCGAAAGCGGAATATCAAGACCCGCGAAGGCATCCTGATCCCCATCGTTGTCGACGTCTCCGAACGCGAAGAATCCGGATTGAATCCTCCGCAAGCCCGACTCATCACTTACGTCACGGAAGGTGCCATCTTGGTTGTTGAGGAAGATCAAATGCTCGAACGGAATCCCCTTTTGGGGGTTAGGAAACAAGCTATGCATCACGATGTCGTCGTAGCCATCCCCATTGATATCTGCGAAGGCCAGCCGACTGTGATCGTTGATGGGAATCACCATCGGTGGCATCGGCGTGTAGTTGGCCACGCGAATTCCGCTCTTGTCGGAGATGTCCTCAAAGAACGCCTCGCCAACCTTCGCAACCTGGCCGGTGCGACACATCGGCTCGGGCGGTTTGCTCATGTCCAGCATCACCGGATCGTCCATCCCCACCGAGTCTGAACTCGCGGTGCAGCTTAGCAGCGGCGCGAAACAGAGAGACAGCCAGCGTGTATGTCGAAGGAAAAGTCGGGACAAGCGAAGGGTGGGCGAGGATTGGTTCCGCATGCGCGGGACCATATCACAGCAGATTCACGGTTACGGAGTCACCGAATTCCACTTCGGGTCGTCGCTTCCCATCTGGGTGATCCAGCTCAGCAGAGACACACCTTTGACGGTGGTAAGGGCCGGGGTAAACAGAAAAGTGTGGCCGGTTCCCGCAGCAAAGTAGTAGCGAGAGGTCGGTAAGGGGTCGAGCAGCGTCGTCGACATTGCGGTCAGGTTCTGCTGAAACTGCATCGCACTCTGGTCCCCAAAGAACTTCCGAATCACGCCGTCTTGGGTATACGAAAGGAGTGCCATCCGATCGCTTGGATAGCGCTTGGCCAGAATCGGCACCAACGTTGAAAAGTCGCGATCACACTCCGGACACAGCTTGGAAAGCGTCAGATCGAGCCGCCAGGACGCAAACCACTTGGCACGAAGCTCCTTGGGAATGGCATCGCCAATCATCGGAGGCCCGCTGTCATCCAGCAGATACGACTTCGCCTTCGGAAAGAAGGCTCGCACCACATCATGGTTGAGCGCCGACCCAAATCCCCCTGCGCTGCTGCCCGTCACCACCAGCTTCCCAGGTGTTGGGATCGTCGCCGCGATCCGCCGGAGAAACGCGATCAAATTGGGTCTGCCTTTGTGATGAATGACGCGCTGTTTCCCCATACCAGAGTCGTACGTCATCACGGTGTCGCCAGCATGGACGTCGCCTGTGCAATACGGAACGTAGACCAAGTTGAAGTCCCGAAACGGCGTCTTGGCGTTGCGGTCGAGGATCGAGCCGATTGAAAAGAGGAGCTTGGTCGATTGAAACTGCGCCTCTGCGAACGGGCCATGAGTCGAGGTGTTCGTCACCGCGCAGCTCTCGTAGTCCCAACACGCGCCGCCTCCCTGCATAAAGATCAGCAGGTCATTACTCCCCGGTGACAGGCTGATGCCGATGCCGGTGGGAGTTCCATCATCACAGACCGCGTCCGCAAACGGCACCCAGGTCCAGGTCTTGGCTGGCGCGGTGATCGCGGCCCCCAGCGGAGGTAGCGTTGGAAGAGACGGCGTGCCATCGGTAATTTCGTCCGGCAATGGCTTGTCGGATACGCCTCCGCAGCCAGGCACAGACACTCCCAAGCAAGCCACAGCAAGCCAAGCGAAAATCGGCAATAGACGCATCGTGGACCTCCGTTTTCGGCGCGGACTTTGGCACAGCCAACCGCCTATTGCTACAGCGATTCACAGCATGACCCGACCGCATGGTCGTGGCCTGCGCTGTCGAACCTTGGCTCGGCAGGTTTGCTATCCAGCGCGGCGATTCGACCAATAAGAATCTTTTGTGAAGCTTCTTATTTCGACCGGCCCATCAAAATTGAACGTGTACTAAGAGCGACGAGAGGCGAGCTTGGGACCGACACCAGGCGGTGGGGTGTTTTCGCTGGTTGCGCCGGACGTCGCGGCGGGGTTCGAAGACGCCGGAACCGGGGCTCGATCCCCGCTGTTGGTGCGCACCGGAGTGGTGACGGAACCGCTCGAAGCACTCCCTTCGGAAGACTCGACCGCATTGCGCAGTGGCGGGATCGGTGGGTTGTGGCTGCCACCCCGTCCACGATGAATCAGCGCCGCCGCGACGATGTTATCGGTCGGTAACATGTAGCTCGTCGAGACATCCGGGCACAGGGTCTGCTGCTCCGCCGGAGTCAGCGACAGCCCGGCAATCGGCTTGAAGTTGTGAATGTTGGCGATGATGAGCGGATAGTTGGCACCCCGGTTGGCATTGGCACGCCAGTACGATTCGGCTTGTTCTGCAGAAAACCCGCAGAACTGACGCAGCGCCAACGCCGATACCATCCCTGCGTAGTGCAGCCCATTCCAGCAGTGAACCAGGACTGGACCTTTTTCGGGATTGCGAACGCTCTCGATCACATCGCGGAAGATATTGGGCAGCGTCCGCAGCCGGGCCGATGGTGCCGAACGCCACTCGATCGTACGCGGAGTTCCTTCGGTTTGGCAGTTCCGCACATCCCGACCGTAGCGCAACATGTTGGCGTTGCGTGGTCCGGTCTGGGTGGTGTGCTCGCCATACAGAGAGTAGACTCGCTTCCAGCCTCGCTCACACAGGTGCGAGAGCGCCGCTTCACTCGGAGTCCCCGAGCGATACAGTGCACCCCGCAGCACGGGCCGAAGCCGTGGCAGATGATCGAGAGGCTCCACAGTGACCGTCGGCTCGCTGCGGCCCATGCGGCTATCGCGAACTCCACCATGGAGCGCGGTATCCCCGAGTGCCACTCGCTGCTGCGCATGGACGCTTCCTTCGAAAAGCCCCAGTGCAGCGCCAAGGATGGTTGCCCCCCAGCGGATGAAGTTGACGTGGGTCTTCATTGGCTCCCGACGAGAAAGGATGACAATGCGCAGATTATACAGAGATTTTTTTGCATCGGTAGACACAAAAAAACAACAAATTGCCGGAATCGGACCACCCTCCGCTGAGTAAGACTGAGTCTGATATTGGGAAAGCCGCCGTAGGCCGACGGCGGAACCTGCCGGTGCAAGGTTCAGCCACTTATCAGCAAGACGATGAGAGGAGATCCCCATTAGTCCGAGGTGAACTGACCACCAGCGAAGGGCAGCCCATTTCGCTGACACAAATCCACCAGCGTACGACGAGCATCCGGCGATTTCATGTTGCGATAGGCGGTCGTTGCCAGCGCGGCTTGGCGGCTACTACAGGCAGCGCCACCGACGAAACGCCACGCGCTTGCGGCATCCTCGCCGCCCCGCCTCGTCACCCCCAGCGCCATCGCCAGCGCTTGCTGCCTGTCGCCGCGCACGAATGCTTGCTGGGCATCACGCAACGCCGCCTGACCCTCTGGTGTCGCGGCAGCGGTCGCCGTGGGCTTGGCGGCAACCACCGGTCGCACCGCCGCGACCGCTGGCTTCACCGCTGCAACCACCGACTTCACCGCCGCTGGTTTGACCGCTGGTGGGGGCGTAGTCTTGACCGCCAGCTTGCTCGGCTCGGGCTTGACCGCCGATGCAGGTTTCACCGCCTCGGGTTTTACCGCCGTGATCGGCTTCGCTGCTTCGGGCTTCGCTGCCGCCACCACCTTCGCCGGCTCGGGCTTCGCTGCCGCCACCA
>CALLYL010000584.1 GCA_937859535.1 uncultured Myxococcales bacterium | reverse complement strand
ACTACACGATTGATGGTACCGATCCGCGTCCACGTGCGCCCGGTCCGGTGCTGTCACCGAGTGCGATTGAGTACACCGGCCCGATCACCATCAACGGTCCCATCACCCTGATTGTGCGGACCTGGAATCCGGCAGTGCCGAGCCAACCCGCTGTCGGTACGGTTCCCGTGGGGTCGAGCTGGAGCGCTCCCAGCGTACTCTCTTACTCGCAGTAGAAAGTCGATTCCGTGGGTCGTTTCGATACGGTGCTCCCCAGCACCCACCTGGGATGGAGTCCTTGGATTCAGCCGGACTCCTGCTGACGAACAAACTGCCTTATATTATAGATTATAGAAGACTAATATGTAGGCGCAGTCTATTCCGGTCCACACTGCGGTGATGCCCTGGACGGTTGGCGCTAGGTTCGGTTTGCCGATCTGGGTGCCGCATTCTGGGTTTCCCACACACAGTCCCTGATTCCATTTCCAGCCAGTGTTTGTCGATGCTGACTTGGCGCTGAATCATCAGCCCGCCAATGTCATGGTGGGGCGTTACGGCGAAGTGGTGTTGATGGACTTCGGTGTGGCCAAGCAGATTCGCGGAGGCGACGCCGTCCCTGAAAAACCCAGCGCACCCGTCAAACCGGACGCGCAGTCCCGGCTGTTTGCGACTCGGAATGACCAGCTTATCGGCACGCCAGCCTACATGTCCCCCGAGCAGGCGATGGGACGTAACGACAAGATCGATGAGCGCAGCGACATCTACAGTGCCGGAGTGCTACTCCACGAGCTGCTTTCCTTGCGGCACTACCTATCAGAGGTAAACACGCTGCAAGGGCTGATCATGGCGATTGGCACCGAACCGTTTACCTACTGGCAGCTCATCTTTTTGCGACATCCCAAGCATCCGGTGCCGCGCTCCGAGCTACTCCACTTTGTGGCCAAGGCCTTGCACAAAGACCCAAACCAGCGCTTCGACAGCGTCATTGAAATGATCGGCGAGCTACAGCGGCTGATCGACGGGCGCTGTTCTGTGCGTTGCCCGGCGACGCTGGCCAAGCGGATGACGCGTGAAGTGACGGGCTTTATCGAGCGCTTTCCCAAGCTGTCGCCGTTTCTGTTTTATCCGGCGCTGCTGTTCCTGATGTATGCGGTCGTCTTTACCGTGTATCGCGGTCTGCTGTAGGGTTCGGCGATGCCGGCTCGGCACCGCGTCGCGATCGTCTGCTCTCATCCAATCCAGTACCTGGCCCCGTGGTTTGTGGCGCTCGCTGCGGAGCCGTCGCTTGAGCTCACCGTGCTGTACGGGTCACTGTCAGGTCAGGTCGACGCTGCCCAAGATCGCGACTTTGGGCGCTCGGTGCGTTGGGATGTCGATCTGCTGTCCGGATATCGCTATATCGAGCTGACGAGCCACTCTCTTTGGCCGGGACTCGATCGCTTTTTGGGGATGGCCAGCCTTGATGTGTTTCGGTTGCTGCGTCGCGAGCGCTTCGATGCGGTGGTGATCCTGGGCTGGAACTATGCGCTGTATCCGCTGGCACTTTTGGCGGCCCGAGCGGCGGGGCTGCCGGTGATTCTTCGTGGTGACACGGTTCGTTACGCCGATTCTGACGAGCAAGAGTCGGATGTCGAGGGCCTGTCGCGAGGCCGTTTGGTCGCCAAGACCTGGCTGCTGCGACGCTATCTCGGGTGGTGTGCGGCGGCGCTGGCGGTGTCGAGCGGCAATCGGCGCTTGCTCCGTCACTACGGCGTTCCCGACGATCGAATTTTTTGTGCGCCCTACGCCGTCGATTCCAATCGATATTGCTTGACAAAATTTTCAATCAGTGATCTCCGTCGGAAAATCCGCCGACAGCTTGGCGTTCCCGATGACACGCCGCTCCTGTTGTTTTGCGGCAAGTTCAGTCCGGTCAAGGCTCCTTCGCTGTTGCTCGGGGCGTATGCGCGGCTGCGGGCGACGGGTACCAAAGCGGCGCTGGTGCTGTGTGGCGATGGCGCGCTGCGTGGCGCGTTGGAAGCGCAGGTCGAGCGCGAGCGGATTGCGGATGCTCACTTCCTCGGCTTTCGCAACCAAAGCGAGCTACCCGGACTCTATGCCGCTGCCGATGTGCTGGTGGTGCCGTCGGAGCGAGAGGCGTTTGCGATGGTCGTTCCCGAAGCGATGCACGCCGGGCTGCCGGTGATTGCCTCGGATCGGGTTGGCTGCGTCGAGGATCTGGTTTCAGAAAACCGGACCGGGCTCATCTTCCCGAGCGGCGAGGAATCGGCGCTGGTGCGATGCTTGCAGACGCTGTGCAGCGAACCGGGCGGTGCCGAGACCAGAAAGCGACTCGGCGCGGCGGCCAAGCAGCGAATGCAGACCTGGACCTATCGGGAAACGACCCGGGGACTCATCGCATCACTCGACGCGGTGTGCCCGCAGAAGGACCGCTGACTACGGCGTCGAGTTACGTGCGCAGCGGAAGCCTTGGTTCGGATAGTACTCGCTGGCGGTATTGCCGAGCCGAGCGGTCGCTTTCGAGAACTTCAAGTCGGTGTCCCAACCGCTGCCACCTCGGACCGAGAGCTTGGTTTCAGTGGGGCAGCTCTCGGCGGGATAGGTGCAGAACGGACTCGAGGTCTTTTCCCAGGCATTGCCGAGCAGGTCATAGAAGCCGGGCTTGTCTGCTGAGACGATCTGACCCAAGTAGGTCTTGACGAAGCTGGCGACGGGACAAGAGCCGTTCATACTCCAGCAGGCGTTGCCACCAAGAGCGCCCGGAAAGACCAGCCGCTGATTGGTGGAGCCGGCCAGCCCGAGTGCTGCGTATTCCCACTCCAGCTCGGTGGGTAGACGACGGTCCATCCACTTACAAAACTTGTCCGCTTGATCTTTGGTGACGCAAGTAACTGGGTGTTGGTCTTGGCCGCTTACGCCATAGGTGCAGACCCACTTCGGCGTTTCATTCCCGTAGGCTCCCATGACCGGGGCGGTGCAGACCTGAGCCATCACGCAGGAACGATACTCCGCCACCGTCACCTCTCGCTCATCGAGAAAGTACGGCATGGGATTGGTTACTAGGTGGGTCGGCATGTCGTTGATGCCATCGGTGGCGCTCGTGCCCATATAGAAAGAGCCGGTCGGACGTACCTCGACCTCGACGCGAGTGGGGCGGGGATCGGGGGCCATGTCCACGCTCGCGGTGGATCCGCCGACGGTACAGAGCTTGGCGGTGGAGCAGAAGTAGCCACTTGGGCAGCCGCTGTTATCGACGCAGGGCTTGGTGGTGTAGTCGGGGCTGTAGCACGCGGAGAGCAAGGCGAGGGACACAAGGGTGCGGCGCATTAGAACCTCCCGAGGACGACAAGGCCACGGCCCGTAAACGACACCGAGACTTGCGGCGCGGCGGGGGACGGGGCGGGCGCGCTGCCTCCGTCGGTCGCAGCCGGTTTTTCGCTGACCGGCGGCACTTTCCTGGTGAGCCGCAGGATCGTCGGAATCAGACCGCCGACGAGGGCCACCCCGCCGATTACATCGAGCGCAATCGCCGCATTGCTGAGCGATTTGCCTTTGGCGTCGATGGCTGGATCATAGGGGGCGTCTGTCGCTACCGCTGATTTTGCCGTCGAAAGGGCCATGCCTCCGACCGCAAATCCGCTGATGAGCATGACACCGCCAACCGCCAAAAGGCCAATCGGTACCCACTTGGCCGCCGCCGAGGGTTGGCTGGTCGGCTCGACAGGTTGTGGCGCGACCGGCGGCGGTGGTGGCGGCGGCGGAGCGACCTCGGGTGGTTTTTCTGGTGGCTTTTCGGGCGGCGGAGCCGCGATCCCGAGCTTTTCTTCGGCCTGACGCTTGAACTTTTCGACGTCGGCACGGGCCTCGGGGGCGAGGTTCTTTTCCTCGGCCATGTAGCGGTCGTAGTAGACGATCGCGTCGCGGGGTCGCCCATAGTCGAGGTAGGCATGCGCAATGTTGAGCAGCAGCGCCGGCATCGGCTTGATGAGGTACGCCGCTTCTAGCTCGTTGATGGCGCAGTCGTAGAGCTTTCGCTCGTAGCAGGTTTGCGCTTTGGTGACTCGCTTGGCAAAGTCGTCCGCAGCCTCGGCTCGCGTCGCACAGAGCAGGAGCAGTGACACCGCGAGGGCGCTAGTTGAGCTTTTTATGGGTCTTAAAGTCCAAAATGAGGCTGTCATTTTTGCGGCCTTTGCTGGGAACGGTTCGCTTTGGCGGTCGCGGCTCTGGAATCCGTGGCGGCGGTGTCGTGGTCGGTGTCGGTGGCGTTACCGCCGACAGCACCTCACTGCGCTCGACATCGCGGTCTTTGGCGAAGCTGACTCGAAGGTCACCAAATCCAGTCTTGCGGACGGTGAGGAGCAGCTCACCACTGCTCGCCGTTGCTTCGTGGGACCACGGCGTCTGACCAAGGGTCTGCCCCGACTCGTCGAGCACAGTCGCTCCGTCGGGCGTGGTTTTGAGTAGCCAGCGCACCGTCTTGGGCAGCGGCGTCACCACCACTTGGGTCACGGGCGTCACGGTCGGCGGCGGCGTGTGGTTCCTGCGGACCAACAACGCGACGCCGAGCGAGCCCACGACCACCACCGCCGCGATCGAGATCGCCAGGCTGCGGCGGAAGCTACTGCTGTGAGTCGGCGCGGCGGTCTGTCCATGAATGGCACCAAGCGTCGGAGCGGCGAGGCCTCGGCTGACCTGGGTTGGCAGGGACTCCGGCGTTTCGGTGCTCACCGGCGTAGGGGATACGGCGGTGTCATCCGTGACAGCAGGATTTAACCAGCTACGGTCCTCGGCCAGCTCGCGCAGCGACAGCTCGACCTCGCCCATCGACGGACGCTCGGCGGCTTCTTTGGCCAACATTCGCTCGACGAAGGCGGCGACCTTTTCGGGAATCGCCGGTTCTACTTCACGCAGCGGTCGTGGCGGCACCAGGATGTGCATCGCCAGGATGTCGCCGTCAGCCTGCGAGTAAAACGGCGGTCGCCCCGTCAGCATTTGATAGAGGATCACCCCGAGCGCGTAGACATCGGTGCGGTCGGTGACGGTGACGCCTCGGCACTGCTCGGGTGCCATATAGACCGGGGTGCCGATCATGGTGCCGGTGCGGGTGTGGAAGTCTTGGACCTCGCGATCCTCGGCGGCCATCTTGGCGATGCCAAAGTCGATGATGCGGATCTCGGAGTCGCTGCCCGAATCGCCCGCCTTGAGCAGGATGTTCGACGGCTTCAGGTCGCGATGGATGATGTTGCGATGATGGGCCGCTTGCAGCGCCGAGG
>CALLYL010000583.1 GCA_937859535.1 uncultured Myxococcales bacterium | reverse complement strand
CTTTAACCTGCTGCCCATCCCGCCGCTGGATGGGCGCTCGTTTCTAGAATTTTTGCCGAGCTTCATGGCCCCCGTCCGCGATTTTTTGTTGCGATACGGCAGCTTTGTGTTCCTGGCACTGGTGCTCCTTGGAACCGGGAGCGGAGTGAGCCCACTGGGATGGCTGATGTCTCCGTTCGAGTGGCTGATCCGCAAGTACGTAGAATTGCTGCTACTCATCGCCGGTTGATGCCCCGCGTGCCCCCGCTCACACCGAGCCCGCGATCACCCACACGAACTCACACAGCCACCGACGGAAAATTGGGTTGCAAAGGTCGACAAAGGCGTGCGATCTTAGAAGGCTAAGATTTGCCTTGTAGCTGCAACCCATGCCTGAGCCACCAAATCATTCGATAACGCCGCAGTGGAGCCCGCCCAAGTCGTTCGAGGAGTTCCGTCTGCTCTGGCCGCTCAGCCGCGGTGGGATGGGCGAAGTCTATCTAGGGCATGACACGCTGCTCGATCGCCCCGTTGCGGTCAAGTTCATCTCGACCCCGGTTAACAGTCCGGCGCTTCGTGAGCAGTTCATGAACGAAGCGAGGGCGGCGGCACGATTACAACATCCGAACGTCGTCACGATCTATCGCGTGGGCGAAGTAGATGACCATCCCGTCATCATCTCGGAGTTTGTGCGAGGTCAAAACCTAGACGCACTGCCCAAACCCGTGCCCTGGTCACGCGCCGTTGAAATTGGGCTGGGTCTGGCGCGAGGACTGGCCGCAGCACACCGGCGCGGAGTCCTTCATCGCGACATCAAGCCGGGCAATGTCATCATCTCGAACGATGGCGAAGTGAAGCTGCTCGACTTCGGACTGGCCGAGTTCTTCGACGCCGATGGACAGGGGGCCGATCCCGAAGATTTGATGTGGAGTCAGGCCGCCGAGATGGCTTCGGTTTCTGGGCAGTACGCCACCGTGAATATGAAGGTCGAGGACGCAGCACGTCTGATGGCTGTCGATCCGCCGTCCTCTCCCGGGGTCGCGTCTTCCCCGGACTCCAAAGAGTTTGTGGTCGTCGTCAATCGCAAGGCCGTCGATCCTTCTTCTTCGACGCCCGAGCAGAAAGCCCTTGGCAGCGCCTCACGCCCCGAGCCGATCACCCGAGCGAGCGTTCGCAGCCTGAACGCCTCGGCTCAGCGCTTCCAAACGATTCCACCGAGTGACAGCGCCCCGGGGACGCGTGGCAAAGTCAGTCCCTCTGCGTCGACCCCTGAAGCCAAGGCAGAGCCACGTCCCCCACTGGATCCCGCCGCCTTTCAGCCAACGCCTCGAACCTCGGCAGCCAGCCGCCAATCGCGCATTGCGGGAACTCCGCTCTACATGGCACCGGAAATTTGGCGTGGCGAGCCTGTGACCCGTGAGACGGACATCTACGCGATGGGCGCGCTGCTCTACGAACTATGTGCTGGAGCGCCGCCACATATCGAAATTCCGTTGACGGAACTGCCGCGAATCGCGTCGGAACAAGATGCTCCGCCGCTGCTCCGAGTTGCTCCGACGGTGGACCCACGCTTTGCTGAGATTGTCGATCGTTGTCTCAAGCGTGATGCAAGAAAGCGATTCGCGTCCGGCGACGATCTACGCGAGGCACTCGAAGCGCTGCGTCCCCGAGACGGAAAAGTCTCTGCCCCCGAAGGGAATCCCTATCGCGGTCTACTCGCATTCGAAGCGGAGCATCGCTCGCTGTTCTTCGGCCGTACCAACGAAATTGGTACCATCATCGATCGGCTCCGCACGGAAGCCTTTGTGCTGGTTGCTGCAGACTCTGGCGTTGGCAAGTCCTCGCTCTGCCGCGCTGGTGTGTTGCCTCTTGTCACCGATGGTGCGCTCGGCAATGGGCGAACCTGGTCGGTGCTGCTGATGGTACCGGGCCGTAACCCGCTGATGACGTTGTGCGAGCTATTGGCCCCGATCATGGCCACGCCCGCCGACAAGCTGATGGAAAAACTGCGCAACGAGCCCACCAGCCTGGCGTGGGAGTTGCGCAAAAAGCTCGCCGACAAGACCGGCGTGCTCATCTTCATGGATCAGCTCGAAGAGCTCGTTACCCTCGCAGATCAGCGCGAAGTGGAGACGCTCGGCGCGGCGCTCGGTCGCATTTGCTCGCGCACGCCAGGCATTCGCATGCTGGCTACCGTACGCAGTGACTTTTTGGCGCGGGTGGCCACTGTCCCTAGCCTCGGCGATGAGCTGGCCCGAGCCCTCTACATTCTGCGGCCGATGACCGGCGACAAGATTCGCGAAGCAATCGTCGGCCCGGCACACGCCAAGGGTGTCCGCTTCGAAACCGCAGCGATGGTCGATCAGCTCACCGAGAGTACAGCCAAAACCGACAGTGGACTGCCACTTCTCCAATTTGCACTGACCGAGCTGTGGGAAGCCCGCAAGGCCGACGTCATCACCGAGGACTCGCTGGCCAAGATCGGCGGCGTGACCGGTGCACTTGCCCGTCATGCGGACCAAGTTCTGATGAGCTTGCCCGCAGATCAGCGAATGGCGGCCCGACGAATCCTGATGATGCTAGTCACGCTCGATGGCACTCGAGCGCGACGGACCCAGGATGAAATCCTGATCAATCCGCCCGCCCACTCCGCCGCCGAAGCGCTCGTCAAAGGTCGACTGATCGTCGCTCGCGATACCGGCGAGGCACTCGCTTACGAGGTAGCACACGAAGCGCTTATCCGTGGTTGGGATACCCTCAAGCGCTGGCTTGAAGAGTTCGCCGAGAGCCGCCAAGTCAAAGGCCGCCTCGAACAAGCTGCGAGCGAATGGCATCGCCTCGGAAAATCACGCGAAGCCCTGTGGAGCGAACGTCAGCTTGCCGAGCTAGTCCTCGTCGAAGACAACGACATCACCACCAGAGAGCGGGCCTTCATCCAGGCCAGTCGTGGTGCTGCCCAGCGCAGCCGCCTCGTCAAACGCGCCCTGTTCATTACCGTCCCTGTGCTGCTGGCCCTGATCTGGGGCGGCATCAGGCTCGAAAGCGCTCGCAATCAGCGTCAGAAGGTGAACAACTACCTCGAACGAGGCCAGACCATCTTTGCCGAGGCCAAACGCAAAGCCACCGAATCCGCCACCCTCCGCCAGCAGTCCTACGCCGCCTTCGACGGAATGGACAAAGACCAAGGCGAAGCCATCTGGGCGAAAGCGTTAGAAGCGGGGATAGACGCGAAAGATCTGCTTCGCAAAGCCGAGCATGCGCTCGAAGCAGGCTTTGCCCTCGACTCAAGCCGCAGCGATGTCCGTGATGCACTAGGCGATGTTCTGCTCGAAACCGCACAACTCGCGGAAGCAACCTATCAAAAACAACAGCTCGCTGATGCGCTGGATCGACTACAGCTTTATGACGAAAATGGAACCCGTGTCGGACGCTTAACTGCTCCAGCCACGGTAGATATCCATGTCGAACCGGCCGGAACCGAAGTCGAAATCGGCCGCTATGTGCTCGATAAAAGACAAAAATTTAGCATTGTTGACAGCAGAAAATTGGGAAGCACCCCGATTTCCGCATTAGGCATTCCACCTGCTTCCTATCTGTTGACATTTCGAGCCAATGGTCATGAAGAAGTGAGATACCCATTGCTGGTATCACATGGCGAAAAAATACAGTTGAATTTCCGACTACCTAAAACTGGAACGGTTCCGCTTGGATATGTATACATTCCACCTGGTAGGTTTTTATTTGGTTCATCATCAGAAGAAATTATTCGTGCGGCGACTTTAACCACCGTCCCGCTTCATCCGGTCCGCACAGATGGGTATTTAATTAGTCGCCACGAAATCTCCTTCGAGGAGGTTCTTGATTTAGTTCATAATCTCACTGCAGAAGAGAAATCACGAATGCCAATGCTCAGCGATGAGTCTCATCTGGTGTTTCTGCAAGAACAGACGGCAAACAATTGGTTACTCCGTATTCACAATGCGTCCGATATTACGCAAACAGCCCAAGACGGATCATGGACATACAAGCATCGAACACGTAATGCCGCACAGAATTGGAAGAAACTGCCATTGTGCAGTCTGAACGTAAGTGACTCTGAATTCTTCATCAAGCTATTTGCTCAAAGCGGCCGGATTCCGGGTGCGAGGCTCTGCACAGAATGGGAATGGGAGCGAGGTGCCCGTGGAGCGGATGATCGAGACTATCCGCATGGCTTCAAACTTGATCCGAATGATGCAAACTTTGACGAAACCTACGGCCAAAACGGAAAAACCGCTGGCCCCGATGCTGTAGGATCATTCCCCCACAGTGCGAGTCCTTTCGGATTGATGGATATGGCTGGCA
>CALLYL010000582.1 GCA_937859535.1 uncultured Myxococcales bacterium | reverse complement strand
CTTTTGGACTGCTGCTGTTCTTCTGGTACGGATCGACGCTGCTGCTACGCGGACCCGAGCAGGGCGGGATCACCGAAGGTGGCTTCTTCGCGTTTTCGCTGGCGCTGGCACGAATGACCTGGCCGCTCATCGCCGCTGGGTTTCTGATGGCCATCGTTCAGCGGGGCCGCGTCAGCTTCAACCGTTTGTGCGAGATCATCGATGCTGAACCGGACATGTTCGATGGCAAAGACTCGCTACCGACACCTGCCCGTGGGGAGCTGACCGTCCGGGGTCTGTCGTTCAAATACGGCGACCGAGCGGTGCTCTCGGACGTAAGCTTCACGATTGCCGCTGGGGGTTCGCTGGCCATCGTCGGTCGAACGGGAAGCGGCAAGTCCACGTTGGCGATGCTGCTGGCCCGGCTGATTCCTACACCACCGGGGACGGTACTTCTCGACGGCAAAGATGTCTGCGATCTGCCGCTGCAAATGGTCCGTTCAACCGTGGGTTACGCGCAGCAAGACGCGTTTCTGTTCTCCACCACGGTGGCCCGCAACATCGGACTCATGCTCGACGATCCAGACTCCCCGCAGTCACAGGAGCGGCTCCAGCGGGCTGCCCGCGAAGCGCAGATCCTCGACGAAGTGCAAGGGTTGCCGGAGCAGCTCGATACGATCGTCGGTGAGCGCGGAGTCCAGCTCTCCGGCGGACAAAAACAGCGAGTTGCTCTGGCGCGGGCACTGCTGTGGCACCCCAAGCTGCTCATCTTGGATGATCCACTCTCGGCGGTCGACGCCAAGACCGAGGCCGCCATCTTGCAGAGTATTGAAAGACAAGCCGAGCAGCGCTCGCTCCTGCTCATCACTCATCGCGTCGCGGCTGCATCTCGCTGCCAACAGATCCTGGTGCTCGACCAAGGCCAGGTCGTCGAATCGGGAACTCATGAGCAGCTCATCGCCAAGGGAGGAATCTACGCAACCTTCGCCGAGGAACAGCGCATGGCCAGCGAGCTAGACGAGCTGGGAGCATCGGATCTACCTGGAAACGAGGTGCAGCAATGAGCACCAAGAAACCAGTCGTGCCCAAGAGCCGGGCCGAGCAGAAGCTTGCGGCCTTTCACGACGAAGACAACATCGACAAGAGCTATGACTTTCAGCTCCTCGGTCGACTGTGGCCATTTATCAAGCCCCACGCTCGCTATGTGGTGGTCTCTCTGGTGGCCCTGGTCGGCGTGGCTGCCATCAATCTGCTGCGCCCCATCCTCATGGGCCGAGTCGTCTCGCATGCCGGTGCCAAGGCCGCTGACCTCCTGCTCCGAGACGGAGCGCTGCTGGCTGGCCTGGTCGTTGTGTCCCAAATCATCTCGTTTGGGCAGATCTACTGCATGCAGCTAGCAGGCGCACTGTCGATGGCCGACCTGCGTCGCCATGTCTTCCGGTTCCTGCAAGGACTGTCGATGCGGTTCTTCGACAAGACGCCAGTAGGCAGGCTCACCACGCGCTGCACCAATGATGTCGATGCCGTCTCAGAACTGTTCGCGTTCGGGGTGTTCAATGCCGTAGGCGACCTGCTGATGTTGATCGGCATCGTGACGGCAATGTTACTGCTCGACTGGCAACTGTCGCTCATCGCCTTTGCCGCGTTACCTGTGGTGGGTGTGCTGGTGACCTGGGTCCGTCGTGGTGGCAAGCGCGCCTATCGTGATATCCGCACCAAGACCGCTCGCCTGAACGCGTTCTTAGCGGAACAGGTCGGCGGCATTGCAGTGGTGCAAGCCTATGGTCGTGAGGAGCAGATGGCCCACGAGTTCGACGCCATCAACACCTCGTTCCGCGATGCCAATAAGCGCGCCATCTTCTACGAAGCCGTCCTTGATGCCGCCATCGAGATGGTGTCAACCCTGTGTGTTGCAAGCGTGCTGTGGTGGGTCGGTGTTCAGAAGCTCGGCGCTCGACCGGTCTCGTTTGCCATGGTGGTCACGTTCACTCAATACCTGCGCCAGTTCTTCGAGCCGGTCAGCATGCTGACGCAGCGCTATACCGTGCTCCAAAGCGCGCTGTCTGGCGCGGAGCGCATCTTTCAGCTCCTAGATGAAAAGGATGTCGAGCAAACCGAGACGATTGAGTCCGCGACGGGTAGTGACGCTTCCGATGAGGGCATCGCCCTCGAAGGCGTTCAATTTGGTTACAAGCCCAACGTGCCTGTCCTACGTGACGTGACGCTACAAGCCCGGCGTGGCGAAAAAATCGCGCTGGTAGGTGCCACCGGAGCGGGCAAGAGCACCGTCACCCAGCTCGTACTGAGGCTGTATCAGCCATCGGCGGGTCAGGTACGCGTGCTTGGCAAGGACGTCCGCAGCTACTCACCGCAAGCGCTACGCCGTCAGTTTGCGGTCGTGCCGCAGGATGTCTTTCTGTTCCAAGGGACGGTGCTCTCGAACATAGCCATGGGCGACGCCACCCCAGATTCGGCCCGCGCCGAAGACTCCCTGCGTCGCATTGGGGCACTAGAGA
Source organism: uncultured Myxococcales bacterium (assembly GCA_937859535.1). Classification (GTDB taxonomy): domain Bacteria; phylum Myxococcota_A; class Polyangia; order Palsa-1104; family JAEUJZ01; genus JAEUKA01. The sequence goes on along the minus strand of CALLYL010000582.1, from coordinate 299 downwards.
TGCTCGAGCGTCGTGGTGGACTCAGCGCCGTGGTCGAGGAGCGTGGCAGCAACTTCTCTGCCGGTGAAAGACAGCTCATCTCGTTTGCGCGGGCGGTCTATCGCGATGCCCCCATCCTCATCCTCGATGAGGCGACGGCTAGCGTCGACTCTGACACCGAGGCCCGGCTGCAAAAAGCGCTGGATGCAGTGATGAAGGATCGCACCGCGCTGGTCATTGCACACCGCCTATCGACCATTCAAGCCGCCGACCGGATCGTGGTCTTTCACAAGGGCCGGGTCGTCGAACAAGGACGGCAC
>CALLYL010000581.1 GCA_937859535.1 uncultured Myxococcales bacterium | reverse complement strand
CTCGGCCTGGCCATTTGGAACGCCAACATGTGGCACAAGGCTCGGATGGCCGCTGCGGTCGATGCCACTCCTCCGCCACCTGCCCCCGCAGTGTCACTGGCACCGATGGTTGGCCGTGACAAACAGGGAGCGAACGTGCTCGGCCTCAGCCTCTCGGCCTCCTACTAGGAACCGATGACCCAGCGAGCACTCATCATCGGTGCCGGCATCGGCGGACTCACCGCAGCGATTGCCCTACGCAAGATCGGGTACACCGTCCAGGTTTTTGAGCGTGCCGCCGAGGTACGCGCTCTCGGCACCGGCCTGTGTCTGTGGAGCAACGCGATGTGGGCGCTGACCGTCCTTGGCGTTGGGGAGGAAGTGCTGCGCCTTGGCTCGGTCGTTGACATCACCCGCAGCCAGACCGCAGAAGGCGAGGTACTAAGCGATGTACACGTCGGCAACATCGGCAAGAAGCTGGGTGTGCCGACCGTCTGTATCCATCGCGGCGATCTCCACCAAATCCTGCTCGCGGCAGTCGGGCCCGAACATGTTCAGACCTCAATGGCATGCATCGGTTTTAGCCAGGACGACGACAAGGTCAGCGTCTTGTTTGAAAACGGCCTCACGGCGCAAGGCGACTTGCTGATCGCCGCCGATGGTTTCCACTCCGCGATCCGTCGCCAGCTCGTACAAAACGACGAGCCTCGCTACTCCGGCTATACCTGTTACCGCAGCATCGTTTCCTTCGTACATCGATCCTTACCACCGGGTATGGCGCTCACCGCGATCGGTCATGGCTCCGAGTTCGGGCTGTTTCCGTGCGGAATGGGACGGGTCTACTGGTTCGCCACCCACAACCAGCCAGCCGCCAAGCCCGAGTCTTCCCTCGGTCGCAAGGGGGACTGCCTGGCCGCCTTCGCCGGTTTCAGCGAGCCGTTTGTCCAGGTACTCCACGCCACCCCCGAATCGGCCATCCTGCGCCACGATGTCTTCGATCGTGCGCCGCTTTCGCACTGGGGAGCAGGTCGAGTGACCATGCTCGGCGATGCCAGCCACCCGATGACGCCCAATCTCGGACAAGGTGCCTGCATGGCCATCGAGGATGCCGTGGTGCTGGCGAGCTGTCTGCGCGAGCAACCGAACCTGTTACAAGCGCTGCGTAACTACGAGACCGCCCGCATGGAACGAACCAAGCTGATGACCACGCGCTCGTTTTACGTTGGGAAGATCCTCACCCTCGAAGATGGAGTTTTGTCGTGGTTCCGAGACCGCCTACTCCACTCCAAGCTCGGAGAGAGCCAAGCCGAGTCAGTCCTGGAAAAGCTGCTATCCTACCAAGTCCCGACGCTGTAGCCCAGAACATATGAGGTATTTTACAAACCTCTTATACCAAATAAGAGGCATATAAAATCTCTCTTATAGGATTTTGTAGCTCTTCACCTTGAGGATTGGGGTGCCGAAGCTGATGCCGAAGCCTTTGTCTTCGATCTCGCCTTCCACTTCGGCTTTGACGCCGTCCTTGCGCAAATCCGCTCCACCACCGTCGAGCTTATAGATTTCACCACCGGACAGACGCAACGTAAAGTAGCCGCCTTCCAGATCGACGTGGTGAATGGTGCCGCTCAGCTTCTTGTTCTTGCTCTTCACGATCGCTCTCCTAGGGTTTCGGTGAGATGAGTTTGCAACAATTGGTCTTGGGAATTTGGCTTAGGAATTCCAGCTTAGCGAATATCGAGCGTTGAGCGCCCGCGTAGTAGGACATACACCACCACCGCTCCGGGCTTGGCTTCCACCGCCAGCGGTAGAACCTGCGACAGCTCGGTCTGGAGCGCCACCTGCGACACCCCGATCACCTGAGCGACCGGTGCAACCTGTTGCCACGCGCCCCCCTGCAATCGCAGCGTTCCCGATAGCGCCTGCTGCACCTGCGTAAGTCGATCCGTCACATCGATCTGCAAGTGCGGGCGCACTTTGTCAGCCAGGTTGCCTTCGACAAGCTCGTACAGCGCCACCTTCATGTCTTGCAGCCGCGAGTTCGACTCCGCAGCAACCTGCAAGTCGGGAACATGCAGGATCTGCCGCCCTCCTTCGCTGCGAAGCTGCGGCGTTCCCCACAGATACAGTGCACCGGTATAGACACCCGCAACATCTAGGCGCAGCAGCACCCGACCATTGGCGTCACCGACCTCTGCCCCTTGCACGAGCAGCGACTGACCCGAGCTACCGAGCCGCTTACCAACGAGCTGCGCGGAAATCAGCGCCGTGAGATCCGTCGCCGGTACCGCCACCGCCACCTGCACGCCAAACTCCTCCCCAAGCGCTTCTTGCCGAAACGTGAGCGAAGTGGGTGCTGGGCTGCCACCGCTTGGACAGTCCCCCAGGTTGAGACGCGGCTCGACATCCAACCCGATTCGGACACTCACGGTCTGCGCAGCCGCAGCGCTCGGCGGGGCCAGCACCAGTGCCGTCGGATGGATATCGAGACAAGCCTTCTTTCCCGACAGGTTCATGGGTCGTGGCCGACTAAGCTCGGTGATTCCCTGCGATAGCGCGGCCCCGAGAGGAATCCGCACGACCTGCCCAAGACCCTGCGCCACCGACTGAAGGGGCCTTAGCATGCCCGCAAAGATCTCAGCGGCTGGAATCGGCAGACCCGCACATGATACTTGTCCCGCTGGCTCGACGGTGGTCCGAATGTCACGCAGCACGAGATCTCCGCCCGACTCAATCGTGGGCCGCGCCGCAATGACGATCACCCCTCCGACCCCACTCGACTGACAGCGCAGAAAACCGCCGCCTAGCTGGAGTTCTCCAAGAACCGGGATCCGAATCGCAAGCCCCTCCGCCGAAGGAGCTACCGTCGCTGGCTGCCGTGCAAGTCGCCAACCAAGCTGCACGATCCCAAGCTGCAAACTGCCTTGGCTACCGTTTGGAAGGTTGCGATCGAGCGCGGCCTCGACCCCACTCAATCGAAGCGGCGTCTGCACAAACACCACCGTCCGGGGAGGTCGAATGTCGACCAGGTTCGGTGGCACGTTGACGTGGTAATCGGGCCGACCGCTGCGGCAACCAACCGCTGCAAGCGACAGAGCCAACATGGCGACAGAGACGAGCGTTCGCATCGGCCTCAGTCTACTACGCACCTACGGCGGAAGTCCGCCGGATTGACAGGTGTGCGCGTCGGGGCAAATACTCTGGCTCGTGACGACCGCCAGCGCCCCAATGCAACCGAACGTGATCGCCATCCGTTTCCGTCTGCAATATCCCGACGTAGAGACGTTCATCGCCAAATACGCGGTCAACATCTCGGAAGGCGGAATCTTCATCGCTTCGATGGACCCGCCCGAAGTCGGGGCACTGGTTCGCTTTGAGCTGTCGATTGCGGGCGGGTTGACGCTGCTTCATGGCGAGGGTGACGTGGTATGGACAACCCCGTTTGATCCGCTGCGCCCGATGGCCGCGTGCGGCATGAGCCTGCGCCTCCAGCGAGTCGATGCCGACGGACAAGCGCTGATTGCCCGCGTCCTTGCCTACAAAGCAGCCCATCCCCAGCAGTTCGTCACCGCAGCCCCCGATCCCTATGCCAGCGTGGCTTACCGCCCGAAGCCCCCGACTCAGGTGCCCTCTGTCTCCGTGCCGCCCGTCCCAGCGCCCCCCGCTGAAGTGCCGCTCGCCCCGACGCCCACCCACGAATCTGTCGCGACTGCGGTAGCCGAAGCGCCCGCAGCGACTGAGCCCGAAAACAGCGCGCCGGCCACTGCACCGGCATCCACCATCTCGAGCGCAGCGACCCCGACCGAGCCACGACCCGAACCACCGCCCGCTGCCAAAACGACTCCAGCGCCGGTGGATTCAGAACTCGCGAACCTGCTCAAGCCCCGCGCCAAATCGATGGTCACGCCCACCGATGCCAGCCGCAGACTCGCCGAGCTGCTCGACCGTCGCTTGCGCCCGTCGCGAAGTTGACATAGCGTGCCGGCCATGACGACCCCCAGCGGTAACGGTGGCCCCGCCCCTCTCTCGCTCCTCCCCTCAGCCCAAAGCTGGCTGGTGCCCGGTGAGCGGCCCAAGACGATCCTGGACAACCTGCTGTCGCGACCCGATGCCACCCGGCTGGTGCGGGCGACGCCGATTCAGCCGTTGTTTCTGTTTATCAAGTCGCTTGGTTTGGCCGATGCACACGATCTGGTGGCCATGTGTCTGCCCGAGCAGATCCAGGGCTTTCTGGATCTCGACGTGTGGGACAAAGATCAGCTCGTGCCATCACGGGTTGCTGCCTGGCTGGCCCAGTTGATCGAACTTCCACCGAGCCGCCTCGCGACCCACATCCGCAAGATCGATCCGGAGCTTTTGACGACCTTTCTGGCCCCGCAGGTCTGCATCTACGACCTCTCGGCTGAAGAAATGCCGGATGACTCCCAGGGCATGTTCTACGAGACGCCGGATCGCTTCTTCGTCGTCGATATTCTGCCATCACCGGACGGTGACAACGATCGTGCGGTGCTCATCCATCGCTTCCTCGAACACCTCTATAAGGGAGATCTCGATCTGGCTCGGGTGGTCATCAACTCTGCCCGCTGGGATGCCGGAGCCGAAACCGAAGAACAGGCGTATCAGTTTCGCAATGGCCGCATGACCGACCTCGGTTTTGTCGACTACTACGATGCGCTCCAGGTCTACCAAGAGGTCGACCCACGGGCCCCGGTGCCTCGCAAAGAAACTGTCGTCGAGCACAAGCATCCGGCAGCCATCGATCTTGGTGAAGTTCGTGGCACTGGACCGGGCGGCTTTCTCGGAGCCGAGAGCGGTCTATGGGGCACACTGGTTCCCGAGCTGGCCGAGCCATCGTCGCTGCTCTTCCGCGTCACCGCCGGACTTGGTGAAAGCGAACGCAGCGCCCTTTTGCAAGAGCTGCTCTTTTTGGCAAACCAAGCCATGAGCGCCGATCGCGTTTCCGTTGACGATCTGGCTCAAACCGAAGCGACGCTGCAGCGAGCGGCGGGCTATCTTCTGCTTGGGCTTCAGCATCGCGTCACCGTGTCCAGTTCCCCCGAAAGTCCCGCCGAGGAGCAGGCCCGAGCCAGTGAGACGCTGCGCACCGTGCCGCTCAGCCACCTGTTCCGACTCGGCTATTCGCTGACGGTGGCAGTTCGCAAGCTGGCACGGCTGCTGGTCGAAAGCGGTGCGACCACGCTGGTGCCAAGTCAGTCGCCGGTATCACTGCTCAGCGCCGAGGAAGCCGCCATGGTACAGGCCCTGCTTGCGCAGCGTCCTTTGTATCCTCGCGTCCTCGACGACGCCAGCAAAGCTGGGTCGCTGCGGCCGTTTTCGACCCTGCGTGATCTCGGACGAGCGGCTGCGTTCATCGAGCAGCTCGCCACGCGACTGAAGCTGCTGACGATTGGACTGGGGCTTCGCCACGACACCCTGCGCGCCACGCTTGACCAGACCGCGCCGGATGCCAGCCAAGCGACCTGGGACGATGCGCTTGGAACGATCATCGGGAACCATCTGTTGTCTCGTCCGGCCGCGCTGGTACCGCTATCGCGCCGAGATCTGCTGCCGCTCAGGCGACTGCTCAGCGGTCCACCCACCAAACAGCTCCCCGAGCTACTGCGCGCTCGCTGCTGGAAAATGATCGAAGAGCGGGTACACGATCGCGTGCTCGACGATTCCGAAGCCAGAAACCTACTCGGTGCGCCACAGCGTGCGTTCATCGAGCGCGTGCTCACCCTGCTGGCCACATCGCTTTGGTCGCTGCCCGAGATGCTCGAGGAAGCCCAAGCGGACGTGGTGCCGAGGCTCCAAGGTCTGGTTTTGGCCTAACGGCCACCTTTTCGACGCGCTGCTACCGGGTAGAGAGCACCGGCGCATAACAGGCACGACGCACCGGGTCGCTCAGCACCGCGTACGCCTCATCAAGCACCATCGCGATTTGGCGCAGCTCGCGATCCATTGCCGACCGGCTGCGGTATGGTAGCGTCGCTGGCGCAATGGCCGCCCGCTCCCGCCGATAGGCCTCCCTCACCTCGTCGAGCGAAGCGTGGACGTCGATTCCAAGCAGCGTGAAGTAATCGGCAGCCTCACACAGCCGGGCCTTGCGCTGAATGACCGACATCGCCTCGTTCATCGCACGAGCCCGGATCCGCGCCTTCTGCATCGACTCGATCCGCTTTTGTTCCTCGACGGACAGGTTGTGCGGATGCGACAGAGCCCCCAGCGAAAGCAGACAGTACGCCAGCCCATAGAGCGCATGCTCACCAATTCCCGACGACGTGGCGATTTCTTGCAAGCTGCGCTCCCCATCAAAGCGAAGCAGCGCGTCTTCTTCCGGTTGCGACAGGCCAATGTTCTGCAAGACCGCGCCCCCCAACTGCGGTAACGCCATGCTCGTTGGCACCAGCACCATCGATAGCGGACCGACCACCCGATGCAACAGCGCAAGCCCACACACCCGACGCACCGCCAGGGTCAGCAGCAGACGCGGCGCGAGCGGTAGCATGGTCTGCTCTCCCGTCGGTAGCTCTGTCGATAACAGACGGAAGGTGCCATCGGGCGAACCGGACGACGGTGCGACTGCGCGACAGAGCAGTTCGACGACGTAATCGGCCTGTCGCTGACAAAAGTCCTTGGTATCGAGCAGCTTTGCCGTCACCAACCGATCGAGCTGCTTGCGCAGTCCCTCGCTGCGTGAATGACGCAACACCTCCACTGCTCGCTTCTTCTGCGCCTGCGTCCACAGCGCCCCTTGTAGCTCGACGAGGTCATCCATCGGCATCTGTGAGCGTGCACCGACCAGCACTCCGGCGTCGAAAAACAGCTCGCGGCCGAGCGCCTCGCGTCTGCCACGGTCCGCCTCGGGAGAAATCCACAGACAGCCGCTGTAGCCGGTCGCAATCGCCCAGCCCACAAGCTGCACCGCCGAGAGTTCCTGGGTTGAACCCACCGATGGCGGCAAGCGCTGCCAGCAAAATGTCGGTCGCGGCCCCATTGGCATCGTCGGCGCGTCCGGCACAGCCACCGGCACAGACGACGGAACCGTCATCGATTCGACCACGGTCGACTGAGCTAAGCCTGGTTGCGACGACGGTTCGGGCAGGTTCGATGGCGGCCGAGCTGGCCCGAGCAGCCACTGGTTGTCGTCTCCCAGATCATCGATTCGCAACAGCCGCAGCTTGGCCAGCGACTTGAGCGCGAGGACTCCGCCGCTCTTGAGAGAGATCAGTTTCCCTTCCACCAGCGGCGGCGGCGGCGGCCTGCGTCCGAGCGGAATCCGAACCGGCAGCGGTGTGTTGTCCTCATCGATCGGGACAGGCACAGGGGATGCCGAGTGATCTGGAATGCGCGTACTCACGACGCCAGTCTAGGACCATTTTTCACCCACTGACAACGCGAGTTCGCACGGGCCTGTCGCGGGCTAGGCCCACGGCATCGAGAGCGAACCCTGTGGCAACGCCGGTTCATCCGCCAGCAAGTCGCGTAAAAACTCTCTCGGCCACGACCGCCGCGTCTCCGGTGGCAAGTGGTGATAGCGCTCGACGTACGCCCGCAGAAAGCGCCGCGTCGACTCGTTGACGTAGCCCCCACCGGACATGCCTTGAAACAGGTCGGGAAACTCGGGTCGATAGCGCTCGCAGATCGCAAGCCACAGCTCATCGCGCCGGGCCTTGGCACACAGCGACGCCGCTGCAACCGACACAAACAGCGAGTCGGCCTTGTCTTCGGCTCGCAGCCCCGGCATCGACCGCTGCAGCGGCTGAAACAGACGCTTGCCATCGGCAAAGACCCGCCCGCAGCGCGGTGCCCGCCCGAACAGCTCCTCGGCCACCCGCCGTTCCAGGTGATTGAGACGGCCTGCCCGAACGTACTCATCAATCTCGGCCACCTCGACCACCGCCACTTCGACATGCAGCGCCCGTGACGTAATCTCGGTCACCAGCGCCTGTCGTTTGTGATGCGCTTTTTCTCCGGCCCCAAACCGCTTGCTGTCGGTCACCCCGAGCGCCGCCAATTCCTCGGCCGCTTTGGGTGTGAGCGCCACCACCGCCATCACCATGGGCCCGAGCATCGGCCCACGCCCTGCTTCGTCCAACCCCAGCTCCGCGTCATTCATCACAGGCATCACAGGCATCGCAGGCTTTTAGCAGAGCCAGCGCCCCTTACGGTAGAGGGAGCCACGAAAGGCCCAAGCTGACCTGTACTGCATAAGGCGGCAGGTTCGTCGTCTCCTCAATCCCCAGCACCTTGATGCGCTGCTCTCGTACGAAGCCGGTGGCAGAAGCGGCGGCAAACGGCAGCAGCGAGCCAATGCGCGCCCCGACTCGTGCCCCACCACCAAGCCCCAGGTCAAAGCCGACGCTAGAAAAGCTCTGCGGCAAGTCACGGCCCTGAGTCAGAGAAAGCGCCGGAGTCACCGTCGCAAACAGCTCATACAGCCACGAGCCAACATCGAAGCGAAACCGAGGCCCGAGCGATACCTCAAGTCGCGTCCAATCCACGCTCCCCACCGTCAGTGCCTGCTGTTTGTACGATGTTCCACCGACCCGCAGCATCAGCCCGAAGCGGCTCCACTTTTCGGCAGTCGGGGCGAGCGACCCCCAGACAAAGCCGCCACCGCCCGGCCTTGGCCACGCAGCTTCGATCCCCACCGAGATCCCAAGCTCCAGCGAAACCGGACTCCGCCAAACCGGCTTTCGCGGCAAAAGACGTGGCAGCACTGGCACAGGAATCGCAATCGGTCCGATCGTTGACTGCTCCCCGGTCCCCGGTGCCGAACCAATCGCCGTCGCAATCACCACTGCTGCCGCCGCTGCCAGATCATCACACGACGGACCGATCGCTAGGTCACGGACCACGAGCAGTGCCCCACTGCCACTGCGCACCTCGACTCGTAACAACTCATCGAGTGGTTCCAGCCGGGCCGTCGCATCACTGGCCGTCACCGCCGGACCGATCATTGCGGAGACTCGCGCATCTACTGCCTCCACCGAAGGACAGCCACCTTCCACGAGGATCCGCAGCGCCGCACTGAGAGCGGAATACAGCGCACCGGAGTCATTCAAGCCAAACATGCTTTGCGCATTCTGCGGCTAGCAAAGGGTCGGGTCTAGCAATGCCATCAACCGAGGAAGGAGTCCCCAACGCTCAGCGCCTTGCATAGAAGTAGATCGGTTGAATCGAGCCCTCACTCACCGAGTAGTACCCGCTGCCATCGCTTGCGAAGCCGAGCGCTTCGCCTTGGAGTTCCTTCTGGAGCGGAATCGGACAAGGCGCGGTGGCCAGTGCGTCGGCAATCGTAACCCCCGGGGCGCGGTGCCACAGAAACGCGGAGTCGTACGAGCGAATCGCGATCTCATCACCGGCAGCAGAGATATCCCCACCCGTGGTTGTGCGATTGCCCACAAGCGGTGCCACCCCGAACCGCAGCACAGCGACTCGTTCCAACGTGGTGGTGCCCACCTTCAACGGAGCCGCCGCACGAAACACCGGAGAGATCCCATCGCTGCTCTTGGCCACAACATACACATCCCCGTTTTTGGGATCCACGAGCAGGGTCTCCGCGTTGTGTGCACGGTCCGGATAGGTCAAGGTGAAGCGCTCCACTCCTCCTAGCGTACTAGGAGTCGTTGGGGAGCCACTCTTTACGTCGGGCTCGGCCACACGATAGACGTCGATACTCGTCCGAGATTCCGCATTGTCACCAATGTCACCCACGTACAGATAGCTGGTCCCCGCAACGGGGCCAGGACCGACCGCGATGTCCTCCCAATCACGAGCAGAGGCCCCTCCCAAATCGTAGATCGCGAGAGTGGCTCCCATCGTTGATAGGGCGTAGACGCGTGGCCCAGCCCCTGAATCATTGTGGATCCACAGTGTGCCCGGGTTGCGACGGCTCGCAGCAATTCCACTCGCTTCGGTGATGCCCACAAGAGGAGTCCGTCCCGTCATTACCCCTGCTGCAAAGTTCGGACAGGAGGCACCGGCATCCGTCGCGGTTGAGCCATCTCCAAAGGACTGGGCATCAGGAGATGAAGCGTCGGCACCGGCATCAAACAGGACTCCTCCATCGCCGCTCGGCAGCGCAGCATCGAGGACTCCGTCATCGAAGTCGAGCACGTCCTTCCCAGTTGAACACGCGGACCAGGCCGCGATTGCCATTGCTGCTGCGATTGTGCTGTTCCGCATCGATGTCTCACCAAGCAGTCCCAGGGACCGACCTTTTCGATGCGCTTCGTACCAACAATCCCGCGCAGAGGCAATCGAGATGACCACCCTTGCGCAAACTGCGGAACCAATCCTAGCCAATGTTGCAGATGCAGAGCGGATCCGTTCCGCGTCCTCATCCTTCTCCACAGCGGATCAAATCGGCTCCGAATACATCGGTCCGATGTACGCTGCGCCCGAGCAGCACACGAGCGCATTCCTGCACCGCTTCCGGAATCGCTGGATGGGGGTGGATGCAGTGATCGATGTCGCTGAGTGTGCCGCCACGATCGATCAGGAAGGCAATGCCTTGCGCAGTTGATGATGCCTGCGGACCGATCACTCGCAGACCCAGAATTTTCCCCGTGTCTGGAGTACAGAGTAGCTTCACAAAACCTGCCGTTGCGCGCATCGCAATCGCTCGGTTTACGAGCCGGTTCTGCACCACTGCCACCCGGTATCGAATCCCCTGTTTGCACGCTTGCTGTTCGTTGAGACCAACTGCGGCCAGCTCCGGTGCCAGAAACATAATCGATGACAGCGCTTCGTATCGGATCGGCTCTGGCTCGGTTCCGAACATGCGCTCCACTGCGTGTCGTCCCTCCAGCTCCGCAACGTTGACCAGAGCGATGTCCGTCGTGGTGTCACCTGCCGCATAGATGTGCGGTGCCGTCGTCGAGCGAGTCTGCTCTACCAGCACTCCGCCGTTTTTGCCGGTTGCCACTCCGGCCGCTGCCAGATTCAGGTCTGCCGTGCTAGGAATCCGTCCGATCGAAATCAACGCACGCTCCACCCGAATCGGCTCGCATACTCCTTGCTCGTTACACAGCACGTACTCCACTTGATCGTCGACCACGCGCATCCGCGACAGCTTCGAGGCGCGATGGATCGTGATTCCCATCGCTTCGAACTTGCAGGCAATTGCCTGCGCGATGTCTTCATCCTCAAACGGCAGAATGCGCGGCTGTTGATCGATGATGTTGATCTTGGTCTGCTGAAAGTTTGCAAAGATGGTCGCGTACTCACAACCGACCACACCCGCGCCCACAATCACCATGCTCTTGGGAAAGTTGGCCAGACTCTCGATTTGATCACTCGTCACGATGCGCTGACCGTCCACCTCGATGCCATCCGGGAGCCGAGGTTTGGAGCCAGTGGCGATCAGGAAGTGCTCGGCTTCGAACTGCTCAACTTGCCCCGTGCGATCTGTGATGGCGACCTGATGCGGAGAAAGGAATCGTCCGCTCCCTCTGCGAAACCACAAGAGCGGGCTGTTGCCATCGCGTGGTGTGCTGAGTTGTTCGATCTGATGAGCCAAGATTCCATGGCACTCCGCAACTGCGCTCTGTACCGACTCCATCACTTTGGCATACGACAGCTCGACGTGGTGTGCGACAAAGCCACGGTCCGTTCGGCAGGCCAGCGCATAGTCGTTCGACAGATGCCACATCGTCTTGGATGACAGCGCTCCCGCATGGATGCCCGCGCCGCCAATGCGATCGCGCTCCACCAGCAGCACGGTCTTCCCGAAATCGAGCGCCCGCATTGCCGCAGCATATCCAGCAGGACCAGCCCCAAGGACACACAGATCGAACCGGCTAGGAATCATCTCGTCCACGATACGCCGGACACGAACGCGCCGCTATACTCCTCTGTAGCTACGAACCACCATCCGGAACGAACCAAGCTCGCACAAGGAAGGGAGAGGTCACGAAGGCGCTGCACACTCCCTACAGGAATGCGTCGCGAGTCCTGAATGTCGGATCTTGATCGGGCGGAAGACTCGCCTTCCTACATCGTTCCGGTGGAGTGAGGCATGGTAATCGAGTAAGCGCCGACTCATGAGACGGAATCAAGTATCGTTAAGGGTTGGCGAGGATGGTTGCTGCTTCACAAAGGTCAGAAGGAGTGCCGTCACCGCTCGGGTTGCATCCTCGGTCGCCATCCGGCGGCTGATGCTTCCTTCGATCCAGCCATCGAGCGCGGCCCGTCCCGCAGCCACCACGACCCATAGGAGGTTGGCGCTCCGACGGGGAGGCAGGCCGGTAAGCTCTCTCAATCGTCTTTTCCACGGGAGCAGCAGGTCCGCCAAGACAGCTCGCCCGATGCGCCCGAGTTCCGGGTCGGTCCCCTTGTTGTCGAGCAGTAACCATGGACCGGCACCGTGCTCCTCGATCGCCTCACAACTGGCATCGACAAAGGCACGGGTGATGTCCGGTACTGAGCCCGGCCAGGTCGCGAGCAGAGCGGCCTGAAAGCGCTCGCCCAATCGGGTTGCAAAGTCGTGAAGGAGTGCAATCACCAGGGCCTTGCGCGTCGGGAACAGTCGATACACAAGTGGTCGTGAGACCTTGGCACGCTCTGCCACTTCGGTAATCTGGACCTGCTCGACCCCTTGCTCGGTCAGGATCTGCGCGGCCACCGACAGGAGCTGCTTGCGCCGATCTTCTTTGGGAATCCGGCCGATGGGTGCCTTCGTGAGCGGTCGGGTGCGAAGCTGCGAACGCGAGGCAGTGCGCCCAGGGATTCTTGCCAGTGAGACCATCACGGGAATCTAGCGCAGCTTGCGTCATTGACAATTTGAAACGATTTCCGTTACACCATGTAACGAATTGTTCGCCAGCCCTAGCCCCCCGGAGCCGCCCATGCAGAGTCCCGCGATAAACCCCGCTCACCGTCACAAAAGCTCAGCCCGTCCGCTGTGGTCGCGCATCATTGATGGCGGACTGCCAGTTGTGCTGGCGGCCAGCGGACTGCTCGCTCCGGATCACCGAGGTCTATTTTACCTGGCGCTCTTGGTCGGCTTTGTCGGGCTCGCGGGAACGGTACTGTCGGGTGCCGCGCTCGTGACCTGGCTGTGTGAAAAGCAGACTGTTCGCATCCAAGGACCGCGCCGAAAGCCGGCACCGCTGCGTGCGGAAGCAGCCGACACCGCACTGGCTGCCTTCATCGCAGCGTGCTTTTTGGCCTGGCCGCTGTGGCGATCCTGGACCGGACGACCGATTGGACTCGTGTGGTCTGCCGAGGAAGCAGGAGGACTCCTTTCGGTGTCGCTGCAGACCATCGGAGGAGTATTCGTGCTCGACGCCTGGTTGTATGCAAAGCATCGTTTGCTGCACACCCGACCGCTGTTTCCGTTTCATCGCGGCCATCACGTCTATCGCGATCCGACTGCGCTCGCAGGCTTTGCCGTGGGTCCGCTGGAGTCCGTGATGACCTTCTGGCCGCTCCTCCTTGTGGCGATTCCGCAAGCCAAACACTATGCGCCATTTTACTTTGCGCTCGTTGTCGGATTCATCAGCTTGAACTACTACCTGCACTGCGGCATTCGCGTCGAACCGCTGGAACGACTCCTGGCACCGCTACTCCTTAACACTTCGGCGTTTCACAACATTCATCACTCCCACGCCGACATTCACTTTGGGGAAGCGCTGACCCTGTGGGATCGGATCTGTCGAACCCGAATCAGCGATGGTCGTACGCAGCATTCCGCAGCGGTGTCGCTAGAAAGCTAACCGCCCAGCAACAACAATCCTGGGTGCAGACCGATCACCGTCTCTTGTTACGGTGGATCAAGTCGTATCGAATGGCGGGATCCATTGTATGATTCCCCTCATGCATGAGTGGTTGATCCGGAGCGCGCAAGGGCACACCTATGGGGTGGCTTGGCAGACGAATCGGTATAGAGCCCTGCTGTTCGGGG
>CALLYL010000580.1 GCA_937859535.1 uncultured Myxococcales bacterium | reverse complement strand
ATCATGACCCGCATCACTTTGCCGGGCGCTGTATTCCTCGGTATCCTCGGTATCATGCCATCTATCGCTGCTACTTTCGGTATCAACCAGCAATTCGCACTGTTCTTCGGCGGCACTACGCTGCTGATCATGGTCGGTGTTGCCCTCGATACGAAGCAGGGTGTTGCCAAAGGCCGTCATCGTCTCACCAAGCGAGTCGAGCACGAAGTTCGAGCCCGCCATGATCTGATCGCTGCCCGTCGTAAAGTAGATGGTGAGCTGCTTGTTGATGATGGCGCGCTCTTTGGCCGGATCGACCTTCTTCGGATCGAACTTGAACGTCTCCACCACTTTCTGACCGGGATAGTGTTCGGCCAGCGACGCCACAAAACGCGAATCGACGCAGTTTTTGGCCTCGACCGACTTGCTGACCACACCCTGCTTGCGCCACACGATAAACGCAGCGTTGAACAGCGCCTCGAACTGCGCCCGGTTGCCGTCGAGTCCGAAAAACAGCGCGTTGTCCGCAAAGCTGGTCAGCTTCATCCCCGACAGCATCCCCGAGACATCCTCCTCCGGTAGCTTGAGCGCTTTGCCAACGACCATGTAGGCGTGCGCCGGGTCTTTGGCGATTGCGTCAATGCCCTCGAACCAGCCGTGAATGAAGGCAGTCACCGTCTCGGGCGACTTGTCGACCAGATCATTTTGCGCGACCAGGACGTCGGCGATCACGTTGGTCGCTGCCGTCGTCGAAACCAGGATATATGCCTCATCTCCACGGGCCTTTACCGCACCCGACAGATCGGGCTCCCAGGTCACTGCGGCATCGACGTTCTTCGACTTAAAGGCTGCCGCCGCCAGCGGTGCTTCCGCCGTAAACACCAGGTTCTTTTCGATCTGCGCCTTGTCCGCTGGCGTTAGGCCCGACTGCGACAGCAAATACAGGAGCAGCCAATGCGACGGCGTAAAGCGCGTCGTCGCAATCTTTTTGCCCTTCAGATCCTCGATGCTCTTGATTCCAGTCAGCGCCACGATGCCATCGCCACCACGCGACCAGTCCTGCTGAATGATGGCCTTGCCGCCCTTGCCGTTTTCCGCCAGCGCCGAAGCCTCGCGAGCCCAGGAATCGACGGTGTCCCACATGATGTCGATGTCGCCCTTGAGGAACGCCGCCAGCTTGGTCTGGGGGTCTTCGAGCAGCGTGAATTCGACGTCGAGCCCGTACTTGCTAAGGTAAATGGACGCTTTGTCGCCGCCCATCAAACCGCCGTTGGCGACGATGCCGGGGGCATGACCCGCCCAGGTGTTGATGCCCACGCGCAGCTTGCGATTGAGCTTGCCCGATCCCACCTGCGCCTTGGCGATGCCGGTCACGCCCTGCCGACCCGCCTCGCGGGCCGCCCCAATTGCCGCAAAGTCTTCCTTCGAGACAGTAGTTCCCGTCGCAGAGTTCGTACTGTCCGTCGAGGGTTTATCACCGATTGGTGTCGTCGGCTTGGCACCGCCTTGGTTGGCCCACTGGGTGATGGTGTCGCGCTTGACGTACAGCACGTAGCCGACCACCCCGAGGATGATCAGCGTGACAAAGAACTTGGCAAAAGGCGTGAGTTTCATAACGGGCTCCGCTCGTCCGATCGAAGGCTTTATGGCGTGACTGATGACAACCGTGCGCTGTTACATGGACTTGGCAGCGGCGCGCTTGGCAGCCGCTGCGGCCTTCATCTCATTGAGTTGTTGCTTGGCCGTCACATCGCCCGAGGCGTTGCGCAGCGTCTTCAGCCGCGAGTCGAGATCCGTCTCGCCAAGCTCCTTGTTGAGGTTTGCCTGCGCGACCTGGGTCTTGATATGCGTTCGCACATTGTCGAGCGCCTGGACCTCGGCATCCACCGACAGACCCTCAAGCTGCTCCTGAATGCGCATCCGCGCCTGCGCCGACTCGAGCTTGGCCACCATGGTCTCTTTTTCGGCCTTGAGCTTCTTAATCTCGTTTTGGACCGAGAGCAGTGACTGCTTGGCGCTGTCGGCATCCTTGGCCGCCGTGTCCGCGTCCGCCTGCAGCTCGGCGATGGAAGCCTCGAGCTGGTTTTTCTTCTGAATCAGCACCACCGCCAGATCATCCTGGTTCGTCTCAACGGCCGTGCTGAGATCGCCGTTCACCTGCGCCAGTTCTTTCTGCTGGCTCGACAGCCGCTCGGCCAGCTCTTCTCGTCGCCGAATGATCGCTGCCGTCGCACGCTTGAGCGCTGAGTATTTCTCGACCATCGAGTTGATCGCGTTTTCGTACGCAATCTCCGGGTGCTCCTTCTCGACGTCGGAAATCCAGAGGCTGATGAATCCTTTCCACAGGTTGGCAAGACGACCAAAAACTGACATTTCCGCGTGCTCCTTGAAGTGTGGCCGCACTCGTGCGGCGTGATGAATCGGTTCAAAAAGAGCTGCGCCCAAAGGCGCGCTCTAAGTCGCCTGGTTGTTGCGTAGCTTCGCCGAAAGCTTAGTGGCCTTTTCAACGGCTTCCGGACCAAAGAAGTCGAGCACATCCTGTACTCGCCGTTTCTTCTGGTTACAGGTGAGCTCCAGTCCTTTTTGCAGTGACTGCTGCTCCTGCATCGACGAACGAATCCGTGACAGCTCTTTTTCCAGCTCGGCAATCCGTCTCGTACCTTGTTCCAGAAACGCTTGAGTCTGTTTCTGTCCATCTTGGCCGTGACGATCGAGCGCCCGAATCTGAAGAGCGGCCGACTCGATGATCTGCTCGATTTGAATGCCGAAGGCTTGCAGCGAAGCACCCACGATCTGGCGCTTGATCTCAAGTGGTGTCTCGGCGGGTAGCGACGACAAAAGGCTCAAAGTCTTGTCGACGCGGCCTTGCTCTTCGTCGGTCAGTCCGGCCTTGCGCAGCACACCCACAAAGTCGACCTTGACCTCGGGAATCGGTTCGGCTGGAACGGGGGCCGCTGCCGCCGCAGAGGCGGACGGTGACGGCGCAGAGGCCACGCTCGTCTCGACAGACTCCGCAGGCTGCACCGGAGGCCGAGGTGGTCGAGTGGCCCTGCTGGTTGCCACAGCCGGCGGGGCGGGAGGACGACTCGCGGCACGACCACTCGCTGGCTGTGCCCCCCCCGCATACTTGGCGATCAGCTCGTCTACGGCGGGATCGCCAGAAGGAGCAGGCTTCGCGGTGGCTGCCTCTTCCTCGCTGCTCGTTCCGTCTTCACGCACCACGAACAGGCCAATGAGGGCATCCCCGAAACCTTTTTTCTTTTCGGCCAACGTATCCTCCGCCATCAGGCTACTTCTCTGTACGCTTCGGCGTCAAGCGAGCGGCCCGACCGACGCTCGACCTTCGGGCCGACGTTTGACCACCGTTTCAACTCCGATTGTCTCGGGACATGAAACAGCCGAACCGCCACGACCATTCCCAGAAGCCCGCGGATCGTGATGTAACCTTCCCCACTCTCGTCTCCTACCCACCGTGAATACCTATCGTTTGTGCCGCTCACTGTTCGCTGTTGCCGGAATCATGCTGTGCTCGATTCCGTCGTCTCCTGCCAAACGAAATGAGCGGCCCGAGCTGCCGCGCTTTCGCTCGCGCCTACAGACGCTCTCGGGTGCCATGCCGACGCTGCTGTCGAACGATGGCAGCGGCCAACGGATCACCGCGTTTGTGCCGCTCGACCTGGAGCTGGCAACCCGGATAGACGGGCCGCTGTCGATCGTGGCAGCGGGTGTCGCCTATCTGGCCCCGTTTTCGCTGACCCCCTGCCCCGAACAGAAGCCTCTGCGCGCCCATGCCCTCGCCAGCTTGATGGGCGTTCGTCTCGACCTCAACAACAACCGCGATGGCTCTTGGTGGTCGCCGTGGGTGGCGCTGCGAATGGGCGTCATCGGTCAAGCGGGCACTGACGAGCAGTGTCAAGCGCGGCTGCGACTTGCCCCGACGTTTTCGCCCCGACTCGGTGCCGATCTGTGGATGGGCAGCGCCGCCGCGAGCTTTGCCGTTGGCTATGATTACTTGCCAACCGGCTCAGCGCTGTCCTTGCAAGCGGGACTGACGGTACGCCTTCCGTAACGACGTACCATTAGCTCATCGCCTGCGGTGGCCTACGCTCGGTCTGGAGCGCGACTATTTCGGCGCGGGCGCTGCGGAACGGGCGGGCGGTGGCGGAATGGTGATGTCGACGATCTGCACCGGCCCAAGGTGCTTAAGCTGCTGGAGCTGCTCGGACACCTCGTCCGGATTGCCCACCACCAGGACCGCAAAGCCACCGGGGTTCAGATATTTCTGGGCGACGCGCTTGACGTCGTCGAGGGTCACCTTCTGAACCTGCTCAGCGTACTTTTCGGTGTAGTCAGCGGGATAGCCCGAAAACTCGAGTCGCATCCGGTCGTTGAGGATCTTCGACTTGCTGTCGAACTTGAACACAAACGAGTTCAAGATCGCGTCTTTGGCCTTTTGCAGCTCATCGACGGTTGGTGGGTTCATCAGCATGCCCTGGACCTGCTCGTACAGCGCGGTGATCGACTTGCCGGTGGTCTGGCTCTTCGTCGACATCGCCACTTTGTACAGAGCCGGATGTTCCCAGCCCAGGCCCACGCCGCCACCGACGTTATAGGCCAGTCCTTGCTTGGTGCGAATGTTGGAAAACAGGCGCGCCCAGAAACCACCACCGAGGATTTCGTTCATCACCTCGAGCGCATAGTGATCGGGATTTTTGCGGGTCGTCCCAAGCTGCACCAAGTGGATCGAGCTTTGGTTCAGCTCCTTTTTGGGCACAAAGTAAAGCCCTGGCCGGGTCGGCACAAAGCCCATCTCCGGTATCACCAGCTTCTGGCTCGTCGGTAGGGTCGCGAGCTTTTGCTTGAGCAGCGCCACCATCTCTGCCTGCTCGAAGTCGCCCGAAACGCCGACGATCATGTTGCCGGCGTGGACAAACCGACGGTGCCACATCAGCAGATCATCTCGGGTGATCGCCGCGATGGTCGCGTACTCTTCCTGCCGAGCCAGCGGGTGATCCTTGCCGTACGCCAGCTTGGTCGATTCCCGACCGGCAATCTCGCCAGGCTCATCGTTGCGACGGCTGATGGCGGTATTGAGCTGCCGCTTGGCGATGTCGATTTTGTCTTGGCGAAACTCTGGCTCGCGAAGCACCTCGACGGCCAAGCCCAGCACGTCGGCGAAGTCACTCTTTAGGCAGTGAGTCGTCAGCGTCATCCGCGTCGGCTCACTCCCGGTCTCGATGTTGGCTGCCCGCAGCGCCAAAAAATCGTCGATCTGGTCGCCGGTCCGCGTCCGCGTTCCACCGCTGCGCCACGACTCCGCAAAGATATCGGCCAGTCCGGTCTGGCCTGCCGGTTCGTCGCGGCTCCCGCCACGCAGCATCACCGTCATCGAAAGCAGCGGCAGCTCTTTGTCTTGCTGAAGCAACAGGATGATGCCGTTTTCCAGCACCAATCGAGTCGGTTGCTGCGGCTTCATCACCCGCAGCGGCGGCGGCTTGATCTGATGCCAGTCATTTTTGACCGTCACCGGAGCAGCGCCCGCGCTCGATTCAAATAGCAGTCCACAGATCGCCAGCGACGACCACAGGGCAGTTGAAAGCCAAGTTCTCGTGTTCATGCTCACTTGCCTCCCTGAGCCGTGCTCTCGATCCAAACGGCGGTACGGTTGCTTTCGACAAACACCGCCCGAGCGACTCGCTGGATGTCTTCTTTGGTTACTTTGTCGATTCGGTCGACGCGGCGAAACACTTCTCGCCAGTCACCAAAGCGCTGCTGTGACGTTGCCATCGCAATCGCCAGCGACTGATTGCTGGTCATGCTGTTGAGCAGGCGCATCTTGGCCCGCGCTCGCACCATCTGTAGCTCTTCATCACCCACCGGGGTGGTCTTGAGCCGTTCTAGCTCGTCGTGGATCACCGCTCGCACCTGCTGCGGAGTGCTACCGGTCGACGGCATCGCGTAGAAAGTAAACAGGTGCGGATACTTACGGCCCGGCATCCCTGAAAAACCGCCCGCCGCTGCTGCCAGTTTCTTGTCACGCACCAGCGAGCGATACAGCCGCGCCGTCCGGCCCGTCGACATCAGGTCGGCAATTGCTTCGTAGACCGCGTCGTCCTTGTCGAAAGCATCGGGCCGGTGATAGCCCTCGGCGTACCAAGGCTGCGAGGCTTCCCGCAGGATCACCATCCGCTCGGCAAACTGCTTGGGTTCGATGGTGCTAAGCGGTGGCGGCTTCGGGCCCTTCGGCAGCCGACCAAAATACGCTTCGAGGACCGGCATCGCCTCGCTCGACTTAACATCGCCGACGATAGCAATCGCCATGTTGGCCGGGGTGTAATAGGTCTCCCAAAATTTGAGCGCATCCGTCGCCGACCAAGTATTTAGATCCGACGGCCAGCCGACGACCGGACGACCGTAGGGATGCGCCGTGAAGGCTGCCGCGAGAAGCTGCTCGATCATCCGCCCCACCGGACGACTATCGGTGCGCATCCGCCGCTCTTCGTTGACGACGTCGCGCTCGGTGTAAAACTCGCGCATCACCGGACGCTTGCCCCGCTCCGACTCTAGGTACGCCCACAGCTCGAAGCGATTCGATGGCAGCGAGTAGAAGTAGCCCGTCTCATCGGTATTGGTGAACGCATTCAGTCCAACACCACCGTTTCGGTCGACCAGCTCACCGAACTCGTTCGGCGCCACTTGCTTGCCGGCCTCGGCAATCGCATCTCGCCAGGCCTTCTCCAGCGACTCGACCTTCTTGGGATCTCCGCCCTTGGGTCGCCGTCTCTCAGCGTCGTAGGCAAAGTACGCCTTCTCGACCTTATCGATTAGACCCTTTTCGACCCCGAAGTTCTTGGTGCCGATCTTGTCGTTGCCCTTGAACGCCATGTGCTCAAACATGTGCGCGAGGCCGGTCTGCCCCATCGCCTCTTGAGCACCACCCACGTCGACGTGCGTGAAATAAGAAAAGACCGGTGCTTCGGGACGCTCGACGATGATCACGGTCAAGCCGTTCGCCAGCGTCTTCACGGTCGTGCGCTTCTCGAAGCTGGCCAAATCTTGAGCGTGCGTGACCGGCGTTGCGATCACACCCGAGCCAAGGCCCAGCAGTAGCGCGCCCAGAAGGAGATGTCGTCTCATACCGACTCCTGTTTTCATGTTGATGGACCCGAAGGCACCGCAGCGAGCGCCGACCGGACCGCAAGAATTGGGGCAGAATACGTCGCAACCTAGGCGAACAGAACAAAAAGCCGCAAGTCGACCGCAACCTGACTATGCTTTGGGTCGTTAGGTGCTCATTCTTTGCAACAGTGAAGAAGCCCGATCGATTCCCACATAGATTTGGAGGCGTACATGAAGACTCGGCTTACCCTGCTTTCGTTGTCGCTACTGGCTGCCTGTGGTCAGGCTGACCCCTCGCCGACGAACATCGCTCCCGCAACCGGCGAGTCCGCGCCAGCAAACCAACCACGACAACCGTCGGAAATCGGGCAAGCGCTGACGCGTTCAGCGGCGCAATATTCGATTCCGCAGGCCGTACTGTCCGCTGTCGCCTATGCCCAAACCCGCCTGTATTTCGTTCCGGGTCAGGCTGGCGATGGCAGCGGCGATCAGGCGAGCTACGGCGTCATGGCACTGCGGGGAGAGAGTCTCGAAAGCGGTGCCCGGCTAGCCGGTATCTCGCTCGAGGATGCCAAGACCGATGTCCTCGGCAACATCCGCGCCGGTGCCGCACTGCTCCGCAGCTATGCCGATGAGGCGGGCATCGATCGCAGTGACATGGCGGCATGGGCCGGCCCGATTGCGCGCTTTTCGGGACTGCAAAACCCCGATGCCCAGGCGGAGTTCATCCACAACGTCGTCTATAGGACGCTGCGCGAGGGTCTGCCGCCGGAAGTGGCGATGAACCACGGCTTGACGAGCGCGCCGCAGGTCGATTTGGTCCCGAAGTTTGCGCCGGTAACCGAGTCGGATCAGACCTATCAAGGCGTTCGCTACGCTGGCTCGGTCTGGCGACCCGCACCATCTTCCAACTACACCGTCGGTCGCACCGCCGCCATCGACCTGCTGGTCATTCACACCTGCTCGGGTGCTTACAACGGCTGCTGGTCGTGGCTCAACACACCCTATCCGACGAATCCCAACAAGACCTCGGCGCACTACGTCGTCAATGAAAGCGGCAGCGAGATCTCGGCCCTCGTCGATGAAGTCAACACCGCTCACCACGTCGGCGCTTCCTGGGAAGGTCGCCCCACCAACTCCCGCTCCGTTGGTATCGAGCATGGCGGCTTCTCGTACTCCGGCACCAACAAGTGGACCGAGGGCCAGATTGCGGCCTCGGCAAAGCTTTCGTGCGACATCGTCAAGCGCAACGGCATCGTCCGCGACCGCAACCACATCATCGGCCACTATCAGCCCGACCCGGTGCGCCGCGCCGACGATCCCGGTACCTCGTTTCCCTGGGCCGACTATATGAATCGGATCAGCAGTTGCGTCGGTGGCTCCACCGCCATCATCATCGACAGCAACCAGGACAACAACGGCCCGAGCGCCAAGGTCGAGACCCCGAGCACCAACTGGAAATCGTCGTCCAACGTCAGCGGCTACTACGGCAGCGGTTACTACGTCGCCCCGGCCGAGGCTGTTTCGGACGCGGTCTACTTCAAGTTCTACCTACCGGCGAGTGCCACTCGCGAGGTCTTCGCGTGGTGGACCGCTGCCTCGGATCGCAGCACCGCGACGCCATTTGTAGTGTTTGACGCGGCAGGCACCAATCTTGGCACCGTCAAAAAGAACCAGCAGGACGATGGCAGCCGATGGGTGTCTCTCGGCAAGTACAACTTCACCACCGGCTGGAATCAGGTCGCCGTCTCGCGCTGGGCACCAACCGGCACGATGGTGATCGCCGACGCAATCAAGGTGGAGTAGTCGCCCCCTATGGGTTCGCTGGCGCTCGCTGTGACGTTTGCGCTCTCGTTTATCTCGGAGCGCGACGGCAACCGTGAGGTATATCTGGTTCAATCGGACGGTAGCAGCGAAAGGCGACTATCCCACAGCGGCGATGCCGACTACAACGGACCGACCACTCCCGATGGGCACGATCTACTCGTGACCTCGGTGAGTGAGTCGGACCGTCGCAAGCTGCAGCGCTTCTTTCTATACCCACTCGGCGGTGGGACGCCCAGGCCGCTCGGGCCGCCCCGCTCGGTACTGCGCAGTCCCAGCTTCTCACGCGATGGCAAGTTTCTGTTCTTCGAGGGCTCGACCACGGGTCTGCGCGAGGTCTATCGGCTAAAGCTCGACGGACAACGCCTGCTCCAGCTCACCAGCAACCGCCAAGGCAACTTCCAGCCGAGCCTGTCTCCAAGCGGCGACAAGGTGGTGTTTGTGTCCAGCCGGGATCAGGTTGCCGAGCTATACCTGACCGCCCCCGCAGGTGGCCCCGCCAAGCGTCTGACGCAAACCGAGCGCGACGAGTGGCAGCCGCAGTGGTCTCCTGACGGCAAGCATCTTCTGTTCGGAAGCGACCGCGAAGGCGCTGACCGGCTCTACCTGCAACCCGTGGATGGCGGCATCGCCAGTCGCGTCAGCCCAGAGTCGCTCGATCCGTTCACTGTCGAAGAAAGTGCCAGCTTTTCCCCCGACGGCAAGCGTGTGCTCTACGTCCACCGCCAGCGCGAGCACAAAGACAAGCTGTGCCTCATCGATCTGGCGTCGAAAAAACGTACGATTCTGTTCGAGAGCAAGAGCGACCACGCCACCGAGCCGGTGTTCTCTCCGAACGGCCAGCAAGTGGCGTTTACCTTGGGACTCGGACAGAGCAGCCAGGTCTATGTGGTCGACGTCGATGGGAAAAACCCACACCGAGTGACTGGGGCCAAAGGGCCAAACTGGCACCCGCTGTGGAGCCACCCGCCCTCTAGTACGAAGCGGTGATCGCGGAAAAGCCCAGCCCGACCGACATCGCGTTGTAATTCTTGCCGCCCGGCACCGGCTTCCACTTGCCCATATCATCGAGGACTTCGACATCCGGGGATAGCACCCCACCAATCGGCGAGCGACCCACCTCCTCGGGGAGGATGACGCAGGTGGCCGGGCTCAGCCGACAGCAGCGCGACGGGGTCATACACTTGGTCACGCTCACCGGATCAGTGGAGCTCTCGAACAGATTGATGATGGTCCGGGTGTTCGATGACAACGGATCGCTATGAATCAAAGCGGTGATCTGATCGGCCACCGCAGGCAACAGCTTGTCGTCGATGTCCTTTTTGGCCACCACTCCGTGCAGAACGCCCGAGGTCATCCGCCAGACCGGCCCGCCACTTTGCACGCTTCCCTCCACCTGAACGCCACGCAGGGGGAGCTTCAGCAGCCCCATACCCAGCGAGATTTGCAGCTCAAACTGCGACTCGGTCACAGCGGTGAGCACCCGTGAGTGCGCAGTGGCCAGCTTCGCGGAGGCAAGCGTCCCACTGAGCGGACTCCCGGTGGGTGATACCGGAGTGAAAACATCCGAACCATCAAACTTGGGAAATGCTCCTCCCTTGCCTTGATTGAGCGACACCCCGACGCACGCCGCCGTATCCACCGAGTCGCTCGTCAGCGAGATCAGGTTGATGATCTGGCCGCTGCTCACCGCGTCGCTTAGCGGCGTCTGAAGATCGAGCCCAGCGATCGAAATGGCGGAAATCAGGTTCTTGAGCTGGTTTTCCGTCCGTCCATCGCCATCAAAGTCATACGCAAACGTCGCCCCACCCGATTTGGGCAGCGTCAGCGAGTTCATTACCAATTTGTAGGTCTTGCCCGGAGCATCCTCGCCCCGACAGGAGTACCCGCTGGCCAGATCGCGTGCCGAGGCCATATCCATCGTCATCGTTCCGGCCAGATCCGCCGTCGAACCCGCCAAATCGATGGGGCGCGGCATGTCGGATTGGTCGTCCTCGACGTAGATGAGTCCCGGCTTGGA
Source organism: uncultured Myxococcales bacterium (assembly GCA_937859535.1). GTDB lineage: Bacteria > Myxococcota_A > Polyangia > Palsa-1104 > JAEUJZ01 > JAEUKA01. The sequence continues at coordinate 2,958 of CALLYL010000580.1, read as the reverse complement.
GCACGAACTACAAACAGCAAGAGCAGCAAGGAGAAGCGGCAGTCGACAGAACATAGGAGCCTCCCGTACGTGTGGCGTTCGGGTCGGACCATTGCATACACGGTCCGCTACAGGCAAGCCGATGCCGGTCAGCGCTCGATCGGAATCTCCACCGTGTCCGGGGCTTTGGCCTTCGCGGGGGCAACCGGCTCGACTTCCTTCGGCAGCGGCGTCGGGTCGGATTTCGACACCGGGTCACCTGGCGGTAAAAGCGCGGGCTTTTGCACAAGCTTGGGCTTTGCCGCAGCGGCTCCGGGCCGACGGCGAGCAGGCACAGCCGCACCGAGATCGACCCCGTAGCCAGGCAGCGCACCCTCCGCATCAGACAAATCGACGCGAGCGGCACCGAGCACGCCAGCCGAGTCGCACAGATCGACGGGATGACTCAGATCGATAGGAGCGGCCACGTCCAGTTGAGCCTGATCAGCCGAACGGGGTGCTTCCGGTACGATCCAGCTCCGCAGTCCCAGTCCGACCAAGACCAGCAGCGATGCCGACAGCGCCACCCAGACCCACCCCCGCCGTGGTGCAACCGGTAGGGAGGGCACCACCGCTGCTGCTGGCGCGGCCTGCGTGGGCACAAGCGCCGCCAAGGCACGCAGTAGCTCGGCCCCATCGGCATATCGCGCCGCAGGCTCCCGCGCCAGGCAGCGATCGACCACCTCCGCAAGCCCATCCGCCAGCACTCCATCGGCCACAAGCGGTCGCAGGGATGGAGCCGGACGCAGCCGGACCGCCACCGACAACAGCGCCAGGTCCGGTTCCACAAACGGTGGCTTGCCAGTAAGTAGCTCGAACAGAAGCGCGCCCAGCGAATAGACATCGCTGCGCGCCGTGGCCGCTTCCCCCGCAAAGATCTCCGGTGCCATATAACGGGGCGTACCGAGCAGCGCACCCGTACGGGTCAGCGACACCGGGTGTTGGATCGCCGCGCCGGTGGCGGGCGCTGCTGCGGGCTCAGACGACCGGCTCGACCGGTCTGACACGGGGGCTGACAGCGTCAGTTCGGCGCTCGGCGCACCATCACCTGATTTTGGGGCCTCTGCTTCCGGCGTCAGCGTTGCTTCATCGCCACTGATTGCATCATCGGGCGCACGCGTCCCAGGCTCGACCGGCTCGCTGACGGCAGCCACGTCCCCTGGTACCAGCTTGGCCAGCCCGAAATCGAGCAGCTTGGCCTCACCGCTGTCGGTCAAGATCGCGTTCGCAGGCTTAACGTCGCGGTGCAGCACGCCACTTTGGTGCGCAGCCCCAAGCCCGGCGCACAGCCCCAGCCCAATGCGCAGCCCTTGCTCAAGCGACACCGGCTTTGGCAGCTCCGAGAGGCTCTTGCCTCGCACAAACTCCGACACCAGGTACGGCCTGCCCGCGTGCTCGCCGACGCGATAGATGCTGACGACGTTCGGATGGGTCAGCCGCGCAATCGCCCGCGCTTCGACCAAGAACCGCTCCCGCACCGCCGGGCTCGGTTCCGCCGCGATGAACTTGATGGCGACCGGACGATCGAGCAGCGTGTCATGTGCCAGATAGACCTGCCCCATCGCACCACGCCCCAGCAGCCGGACGATCCGGTACTCCCCTACTTCGGATGGTGGTGAAAAGGTCGGACGCATCAGCAAAAACGGTGGTCAGTGTAGCGCGAGCCGCATGCGACGCAGACGGATTGGCGGCCGTGGTGATTGACAGGTCGGCAAAACCCGAATCTAAATGGGCGAATGCTCCGCGATACCCTCCGCCGCGTCGACCCCGAGATTTTCTCTCTGCTCGAACAAGAAGACCAGCGTCAGCGAGACAAGATTCGCCTGATTCCGAGTGAAAATTACACCTCGGCGGCGGTCTTGGAGACGCTTAGCTCGGCGCTGTCGAACAAGTACAGCGAGGGCTACCCCGGCAAGCGCTACTACGAGGGCCAGCAGATCATCGACCAGGTCGAGCAGCTCTGCATCAGCCGCGCCAAGTCGCTGTTCGGTGCCGAGCACGCCAACGTCCAGCCCTACTCCGGCTCTCCGGCCAACCTGGCAGTGTACCTGGCGTTCTGCAAACCCGGCGACACCATCATGGGCCTGGGGCTGCCTGCGGGTGGCCACCTGACCCACGGCTGGCCGGTCAGCATCTCGGGCAAATACTTTGCATCGGTGCCCTACGGCGTTCGCAAAGACACCGGACGGGTCGACCTAAACGAGGTCGCTGAGCTTGCCCGCAAGCACAAGCCGAAGCTGCTCTTCTGTGGCGGCACAGCGGTGTCACGGACCATCGACTTCCCCGGCTTTGCCCAGATTGCCAAAGACGTGGGTGCCATCCTGATTGCCGACATCGCCCACATCAGCGGGCTGGTCGCTGGCGGCGCCCACCCCTCGCCGGTCGGTCATGCCGAGGTGGTGACCTCCACGACGCATAAGACGCTGCGTGGACCTCGGGGCGGCATGATCCTGTGTAACGCTCTGCACGCCTCGGCGATCGACAAAGCGGTGTTTCCGGGCCTGCAAGGCGGTCCGCACAACGCCACGGTGGCGGCGCTGGCGGTGGCGCTCAAAGAAGCCCACACCGAGGACTTCAAGCGCTACGCCCATCAAATCGTCAAAAACGCCAAGGCCCTGGCCGACGCGCTGCTCGCACGCGGCTACGAGCTGGTTTCGGGCGGCACCGACAACCACCTGATCCTCATCGACCTCACGAATAAGGGTCTGCCGGGCAAGCGGGCCGCGCAAGCACTGGACCGTGCCGGACTGGAGACGAACTACAACAGCGTCCCGTTCGATCCCCGCAAGCCGTTTGACCCATCGGGCCTTCGCATCGGAACCCCAGCCATCACCTCACGCGGGATGCTGGAAGGCGATATGGCGCACGTCGCGGACTGGTTTGACCGTGCCATCGAGTCCGAAAAGCAAGGCAACGCGCAGAGTCTGTCGCAGATTGCCG
>CALLYL010000579.1 GCA_937859535.1 uncultured Myxococcales bacterium | reverse complement strand
CTTTCCCCTATGGACCCAGTTGGGGTGCTTGATTGGGCACGTTGGCTGGAGGACTTCGCGGCCCAGCTTGGAAGTGGGACACCGCTCTGTAGACTGCTCACGCTTCTGCCGCCAGCGGGTGTACCCGGCGCAGATCCAGCGGCTCTGGCAGCCCAGCTTACTTGGAGCCAGTCAGCGCTTAATAGCAAAGTGGCGCTGGGCCATCACCTGGGTGTGCTGGTGCGTTGGGAGGGTCTGGTCTACCGAACCCTGCCTATGACCCAACAACAAGCCGCAGCCGCCATCCGCAATCAGGTACAAGGAACGACGCGGGTCGATTCACTGTTCTTAAAAGTGCTGCACAGCACTCCGCTCGGTTTGCCCAGCTTTCGCATCGGTCTGCTTGCCCTATATGAATCGGGGCAACTGGTACCTGGAGGAGGCCTCCCCGATGCGACGGGTACTCACAAGCCGGTCAAGCTGTCCGTGGTCGTGCCCACGAAAGGACTGCCAAGATTAGCCGAGCGGCAAGAGGTTGATCTCGCGAACGGGGACTTTCTATTGCCCGGTGTATCCTGCCAAGTAGTGAAGCCGAGAGAGGCTACCCGATGAGTTTTTTAGGATTACAGGCCCCGCAGCAGGACGCTAGGAAGAGCGTCCCGCTGCCTTATGACCAGCTCGGCTACGCCAAAAACCCTTTTCCGGGCCGGGGCGTGGTCGATGGTTCGATTTACCAGGAACGGCCCGAAGCCAAAGAGCTAGGCCTGGCGCTCACCCGCTTTCTGACCAGCCCTGATGCCAAGGGTGGCCTGTGGATGGTCGAAGCCGACGCTGGGATTGGCAAGAGCAACTTCTTGTCCAACATCCACCATGAGATATCAGCGGCAGGGCTTGCGGGTGTAGCCAGCCACTACTTGCAGAGCCAGCCGGTCTCGACCCGCCAGCTCATCGAACAGATCATCCAGTTACTCGGGCAGGACGCATTGAAAGATCTGCTGGGACGGGGCAAAGACATCCCAAGTCTGCCCGAACATGTGCTTGGCACGGAACTGTCGCGCTTTATGGACAGCATACGGCTGCACCTGCAAGGGCAGAGAGCGGATGAGGACACCAGCTTTCTGCTGCGCTGGCTCAGCGGGGCGCAGACCACCGTAGCCGAGCGGGCGCGCTACAACATCTGGTCTCGCGACAAGCTGGTGCCGGCGGTGGCGCTTCCGTACCTGCACATCCTATTTGAGCTGCTGCGGGAGATGGGGCTGCGCTCGAAGCTGATCCTGCTCCTTGACGAGTTTGAAGATGTCCTCACCCTGAGCCGCGCCGCCCAAAACGAGTACGTAACGGTGCTCAAGGGGCTGTTTAATCTCTTCAACGGTGATGGCTTGTTCATCGTCATCAGCGGACAGCCGCAATCCGTTCTGAGCATCGGTGCCCGGGCACCCTCGCTGGCTGCGCGCTGGCAGAAGGTGGTGCTGGAACCGCTTATCCGCAGCGAAGATGCGGTTCGGTTGGCCCATGCCTACATGAAGGCCGCCCATCAGCAGCACCAGCGAAGCCAACCTGGCCAGCCAGTCGAAAAGCGCCCTGAGCAACTGTCGCCCAACCTGGACGAGATCAAGTCGGTGTTTGTCACGCTGAGCGAAAAAAGTCCGAGCGGGCGAGTCTTGCAGCGCGATCTTCTAGCCGAACTGCATGACCGCATCGACCGGAAGCTGGCCTCTTCCACGACATAGAGGTGCCAAAGCACAGTCCCGTGTGCTTCCAGGCCGGGCAAGCGCCTGGCGATGGGCTTTGCATGTCCCAAACTGGCGCGACATTCGCTACTTTGTCGCCATGTGCGACCGCTGGGCACGGAGTCTCCCGTTTTTGTTTGGCTGGGCCTCGCTGGTGGGATTTGCTGCGCCTGCGAAGGTTGCGGCAAAAAGTGAGCTGTGGGGGACGGTTCGTGAGGCGGGTACCCGCGATCCGCTGCCGGGTGTGAAGGTGACGCTGCGGCTTGGCAAAGACGACCCGAGCCCGCTCACCACCGAGACGGACGAAGCAGGGCAGTTTCGCTTTGTGGAGCTTTCACCGGGCAAGGTGCTGCTGGAGCTGCGCTCGCCGCGCATAAGGCCCACCCAGGGCGAAGAGACGCTGCCTCAAGGTCGGCTGGAGGTCGTGTACTTTGCGCCCCCCAAAGAGCGGCCGTTCGAGATGGTGGTCAAGGCCGCGCCGCTCCGTCGTGAGGTGGTGTCGACGACCCTGTCGGTGACCGAGCTCAAGAAGATCCCCGGCGGGCAGAACGATCCGATCAAGGCGGTGCAGAACCTACCGGGGGTGGCACGAGCGCCGTTTGGGGCGGGGCAGATCGTGGTGTGGGGCTCGGCTCCGGGCGACACCCGCGTCTATGCCGATGGGGTGCAGATCCCGCGTGTCTATCACTTTGGCGGCGTCCGCTCGACCATCAGCGCCGAGTTTGTGACCGATGTGAGCTTTCGACCGGGAGCCTACGGTGCGGACTACGGGCGCGGGCTCGGGGGCGTCATCGAGGTGACGACGCGCAGGCCGAAGAGTGATCGCTGGCATGGCTCGGCAACGCTCGACCTGATTGACGGCAACGTGACGCTGGAAGGTCCGGTGTCTAAGCGGCTGCACGTTGCGGCGGGCGGGCGAGTGTCGTGGATCTCGGCATTTTTGCCGCTGTTTAATACTGGCGACACCCAGCTTTCGCCGTTCTATTGGGACTATCAGCTCTCGGCGCATTACACGGCCAGCGATAAGGACGACCTCGACCTGTTTGTGTTTGGCGCGACGAGCAACATCACCGCCAAAGTGGCCAATCCCGACCCAAACAGCCAGGTCCACATCGACAGCAAGTCCTACTTTGGGCGGGCCCGGCTGCGCTGGACGCATCGTCTGTCCAAGGACTCGGTGTTTTGGCTGATGCCGTCGATTGGCGGCGACACCTTCAAGGTTCTGACCGGCGATGCGGGCCTTTCCGGGCAGCCGATCAACCTCAATGTGATGCAGCTTGGCTACAACCTGCGCAGCGAGCTTCGGCAGAAGTGGGGGCCGCTGTTTGACTACGCGCTCGGGCTCGACTTCGAGGGAGCGCGGGCGCGGGTCGAGACGATGATGCCGCTTGCGCAAGGGGCCCCGGACAGCCAAGACCTTCCGGTGGGTGGCGTCGATATGGTCAAGGATGCCGGGCGCTCGGAAAACGGCTTCTTTGGCGATGGGTTCTTCTCGGGCTCGATGGGGCCGGTGCTGCGCGAGCTGCTCATCTATCACTTGGTGCAGACCTCGCCGTACCTAATCACGCGGTTTCATCTGGCCGATGATCGGATCGAGATCGCGCCGCAGCTCCGGGTCTCGCTCGACTACCTGCGATTGCCCAGTTCTGCCGAGGACAGCGATGCCACGGCCAAGACCACGGTGTCGCGCAGCATGTACTTTGTCGAGCCTCGGCTGTCGCTGCGGGGCGTGGTGATTCCGGACCGCTTCAGCCTCAAGTTCGGGATGGGTCTTTTTCACCAGTCGCCCCAGGGTGCCGAGCTGTCGCCGCGCTTTGGGAATCCCTACTTGCAGTGGCAATCGGGGGTGCACTACGTGCTCGGTGGGGATATCGATCTGCGGAGCGGCCTGCACATCGAGATCCAGGGCTTCTACAAAGACCTGCGCAACCTGGTGGTGTCCGATGCAGAGAAGATCTACGGCAACGAGGGCCTCGGGCGAGTCTACGGCGGAGAGCTGTTGCTCCGGCAGCCGCTGTGGCACGGGCTGTGGGGCTTTGTGGCGTACACGCTGTCGCGGTCGGAGCGGCGTGATCATCCCGACGAGCCGTGGCGGCTGTTTCGGTTCGATCAGACGCACATCCTGACGGCGGTTTTGACCTACGAGCTACCGTGGGGACTTGTCGCCGGGGTGCGGTTCCGTTATGTGACCGGAAATCCCACGACGCCGGTGGTCGGCGGGTATCGCAATGTCTCGGGTCAGTTTTACGAGGCGGTGTCGGGGGAAGTGAACTCGGTGCGGCTGCCGGACTTTCATCAGCTCGATCTGCGGGTCGACAAGACGTTTTTGCTCAAGCGCTTTCGGCTGGGGCTGTTTCTGGAAGTGCAGAACCTCTATAACCGCAAAAATGCCGAGAGCTTGATCTACGGCGGCAGGCAGCTCTATCAGGAGGGCCGAGTCGTCGGTCTCCCGATCTTCCCAAACCTCGGTGTACGGTTCGATTATTAGCGAATCGAGCGGGCGGGCGCGATCCACTGCCACGCTAGTGGTCCTGTAGACCAACCTGGGTCATTCCTTTTTTGTCGAGCAGGATGACCCTTCCGATTTCTTGCGGAGACTTGTAGGGACCACCGCGCTTGTCAAAGTCGACCGCTTTCGACTGGTCACTATCACGCGCATCGTCGAGAGACTCGGTGAGGATGATGACCGGACTGCCCTTTCGGACCCCGACTCTGTAGTCCTCATAGCCGCCGCGATGCCCTTGGTTAAAGGACAGAGCGACCACCCCTCCGTGTCCCACGTAGATTCGATCGTTTCCGGTACTGCATGCATCCAACGAAGCCCGTCCATCGAGCGAATCGAACGCCACCAGATATCGATGTTGGGAGTCTGCTTCGATGAGCCACGCGCCGTGATTGGCTCCGGCAGGATTGTCACAGAGCATTGCAACCGGAATCAGCTCTCCGTGAAGACCGAGAGGCCACCAATCTGCCGACGTGACTTTTTCTTTTCGCTGGTTGGCGATGTCCTTGGCGAGGCGAACAAACTCTGGCGAAACGGATTCTTTGGGACTGAGCGCAGCCTGACAGAATCCTTTGCCAGCATCCGGCCCCGGATAGGGAGTCGGTGTCACATTCCCCATCCTCCCAAGCTGAGCCGCCACAGTTGCGTTGGGACGGAGTGCCAGAGAAGATTGATAGAGTGCGGCAGCACTGCCGAGATCCTGCACCGCAAGCGCTACTCGACCCAGGTTGTATAGGTGTGAACCGCGTGCGGCACCACTGACCAGATCCAGGGCATCACAGGAGGCCTTTATCGAGCCTCTGTATCGCGAAAGACTCAGGGCCAGGACACTGATTTCACCGAGTGCCCGTGCCTTCTTTATGGGCTCCTGCGTGAGCGTTGCTGCTTGTTCAAACAGCGTAATGCTCTGCTCTACATGTTTCGCTTTGCTCTCCTGCTCGGCTTTCGCAAAAACGGCTTCAAAGGTCACCGGTACAGCCGGAGTCGAGGGTGGGGCTGCCTTGGCGGGAGCGCCTGTGGATGCTCCTTCTGGAGCAGAAGTGGCAACTCCCGCGTGCATCATCACCAGCGCTCCGCACAGGCAGTGAATGAGGCAACGGTTCGCAATGTAACGGAGCATTCCCGGACTCCTAGGTTCGTTGAAAGGTCAGCAACCAGCCCGAGAGGTCGCATCTGATCGTGTTGGGCAATCGATTCATATTCACGCTACGGCTGACAGCGGACGGGGCGGGGCATGGGCATGTTGAGTCGGTTTGGCGCGGCGGTCCCACTGAGGAACGGACCGCGATAGCGCTGTAGTTCTTCGGCCACGGCGTCGCGCAGGGTGGTGTCTTCATAGACCTTGACCGCGCCTTCACCGAGCTTGGGCACGATGGTGCCGAAGTTGTCGCCGCCGAGCGCCAGAAAGTCGCTGGTGGCCACGGTGTAGATGCGGTTTGGATCGATCGGTTTGCCGTTTTCTTGGATGAGGTCGACTTTTAACTCGCCAGCCTCGCAGCGCGACTCGATGCGGTAGCCGCTGCTCGGGATGAGCACGCCATGGCTGCCGAGTAGGTTGCGCCGAAACAGATCGATCAGGGCATGGCCCGGCATCTTGACCAGTGCCAGTCGGTTGTCGAACGGCATCACCTCGAACAGATCGCCGTAGGTGAGCTTACCCGCAGGGAGTTCGTTGCGAATCCCACCACCATTTTGCAGCGCCAGATCCACCGTCTGTCCGGTTGCGGTCGCTGCCGCGCCTCGGGTCAAGTCGGCCAGAAACTGCCCGAGCGGGGACTCGGCTTTAAAGTGTCTGGGCAGGCGCACCGCCGTCGTGACTCCCAGCGCTGAGCT
>CALLYL010000578.1 GCA_937859535.1 uncultured Myxococcales bacterium | reverse complement strand
GCTGCACCGAGGTCCACTACCTGATCGGCGACCGACCCGAGCACGACGAGCTGGTGGGCCGGGTGATTGGTCGACTGCGCAAAAACGAGCGGAACGGCAGCCGGGCCCCGAGCCGAATCGTCGATCTCAGCCGCACGCTCCACGACCTGCGGCTCGTCAAAGACGAAGCGGCCATCCTCAGCATGCGTCGCTCATGTGCCGTCACCGTGGAGGCCCACGCCTTGGCCATGCGCGCCTGCATGGCTGGCAAGCGGGAGTACGAACTCGAAGCGCTCGTGGACTATGGATTCCGTCGCAGAAATGGCCTTCCGGGGTACCAGAGCATCATCGGCAGCGGCAAAAATGCCACCATCTTGCACTACGTCGACGGCCGGGATGAGCTGGTCGCTGGCCAGATCCTCCTTGTCGATGCGGGCTGTGAGCTAGACGGCTTTACCGGCGATGTCACCCGCAGCTATCCAATTCCGGCCCCTTCCTGCAAGCCCGCCTTCAGCCGACCGCAGCGCCTGCTCTACGACCTGGTGCTCGACACCCAACTGGCGGCCATTGCGATGGTGAAGCCTTTTGTGACCATCGAAGAAATCCACGCCCAGATCTCCCACCGTCTGGCATCCGGGCTGTGTGCGATGGGGCTGCTCAGCGGCGATCCGGAGAGTGCCATCGAAAGCGGCGCGCTCAAGCGCTTCTTTCCGCATCGCTCGAGCCACTTCCTCGGCCTGGACGTCCATGATGTGGGTCGCTATTTCCCCGAAGGTGAGCCGCAACGGCTGCTCCCTGGGATGGTCTTTACCATCGAGCCGGGACTGTATGTGCAGCCCGATGATCCGCTCGGCCCCGATTGGCAGGGCATCGGCATCCGCATCGAAGACGACATCCTGGTCACCGCCACCGGCCACGAGGTCTTGACCGCTGACTTGCCCAAACACCCCGACGAGCTACTCAAGGTCGTTGGCACGGGTGTCACCTTCTCCGTCTAAATTAGATCCGCGCTTACCTGGAGATTCACATGCACCGTCGTACGTTGCCTTGGCTGTTCGGAATTGCGATTGTGGGGTCGCTGTCGTCGGCAGCGGCGTTTGAGCACGGCACCGCCGGGCCCTGGGAAATGGTCCGCAACGATGCCGGGATCGAGGTCTTTCGCCGTACTGTGGCCGGTTCACCGCTCCACGAGTTCCAGGGCACCGGCATGATCGAAGCGCCGATTCCTGCGGTGCTGGCCGTGCTCGATGACACCAAGCGGCGCACCGAGTGGATGAAAGAAGCGGTGGCGCAGATCGAAATCTCTCGCAACGGCGACCGCGAGCAGACCTTCTACAGCCGAACTGGCGCGCCGTGGCCGGTGTCCGATCGCGACGCCGTCATCCGCGCCGTGACCACCGTCGATGTCCGCGCCAAGATGGTCAAGGTCGAGATGAACTCGACCGAAGACGCCACCTGGCCGCCGCAAAAAGGCGTGGTCCGCATGCCGCACCTGTGTGGGCACTGGTTCCTGTGGCCATCGAACGGCGGCAAGTGGACCCGGGTCGAGTATCAGGTCCATGCCGACCCCGGCGGCTCGCTGCCATCGAGCATCATCAACATGGTCTCGAAGAAAATCCCCCACAGCGCCATCGCCGAGATGCAGAAGCAGGTCGTCCGTCGCAAATACCCGGAGTTTGAGGCCAAGGTTGCGCAGATGCCGGAGTACAAGCAATTTGCCCCGAGCCTGCCCGGCCTGACCATCACCCCCGCGACGCCCAGTGCCGGCAATGTCCCCAGTTCAGCCGGTCCGATTCCAAGTGGCACCCCCAAGGCGAGCGGAGGCGAGAAGTGAACCGCCGGACGGTGCTGGGCCTGGTCGGCTCCGCGCTGACGATGCCAGCTTGGCTGAGAGCCAGCCCGCCGCCCGTCTCGCCGCTGCTGCCCGCACCAGCGGTCATCGAGGGGCGGGTGGTACGACTCCAGCTTCGCCACACCTGGACGACCGTGATGTCGTCCTCGAGCTTCCGCGATGTGGTGCAGGTGCGAATCGAGCGCGACGGCGTCACCGGGATCGGCGAGGGGGCCCCGATTGCCCGTTATCACGAGACGGCCCTGTCCGCGCTCAAAGCCATCGAGAGCGTGCGGGGCCTGCTTGCGCGGGCGGACCTGACGCGGTTTGTCCCGCTGCTCGCGGAGATTTGGAAACGGCTGCCGGGGGAATGGGCGGCCAAAGCAGCGATCTCTGGGGCGATTGCCGACTGGATGGGGCAACGGCTTGGGGTACCGATGTATCGCTACTTCGGGCTCGATCCGAACGCGACGCCGGTGACCACGATGTCGATTGGGATCGACACGCCAGAGATGACCAAGCAGAAGGTCGCAGAGGCCGCCGACTTTCCGGTGCTCAAGGTCAAAGTGGGGCTGGACAGCGATGAGGCGACGATTGCGGCGGTCCGGCAGGTGACCAGCAAGCCGCTGCGGGTCGACGCCAACGAAGGCTGGAAGAGCAAGGAAGTGGCGCTGCGCAAGCTGGAATGGCTCGCGAAACAGGGGGTCGAGCTGGTCGAGCAACCGCTCCCCGCCGAGCAGCTCGCGGAGGCCAAATGGCTGAAGGCGCGCTCACCGCTGCCGATCTTTGCCGACGAGTCGTGCCTGCGTCCGATTGACATCCCACGGATCGCGGAGACGTGTCATGGCGTCAACATCAAGCTCGACAAATGCGGTGGGATCTTCGAGGCGCACAAGATGATCGCGATTGCGCGGGCCCACGGTCTCAAGGTGATGCTCGGTTGCATGATCTCTTCGTCGGTATCGATTGCGGCAGCAGCCCATCTATCGCCGCTGGTGGACTATGCGGACCTCGACGGCTTTTTGCTGATTGCCAACGACCCGATGGCATCGATCAGCGTCCAGCGCGGCAAGATCATGCTGACGTCGCGACCGGGACTTGGGCTGGTAAGTCTGTAACCGCTCAGCCCATCCCCCGGCAGCGCCGGTGAGGGCCGCAGCCGTTCTACTCGCGGTGGTTAGGGCTTCATGCAGCGACGCAGGGCCGCGTGAAGGGTGGCGACGGTGGTGACCTGGTTGAGATCCACCCCCAGGCCCACCAGCGCTTGCGCCACCGTGGCCCGAATCCCGGAGATCAGCGCCTGGGTGCCCAGTAGCCTCAGCGCTGCCACCATCCGCACCACGTACTGCGCGGTTGCGGTGTCGACGACCTCAACGGCCGTCAAGTCGATGATGGCGTAGCTTGCCGCACGCTCGCTGACCGTGGTGAGGAGTCGGTCGATGAGCAGCGCGGCCCGGTCCGTATCAAGCTGGCCCACCACCGGCACCACCAGTACGCCTTGCCAGACCTCGATGATCGGGGCCGCCATCGTGCGGATGGCTTGATGCTGCGCCTCGATCTCCGCGAGTCGCTGGGTCAGCGCTTGGCGAGAACGCTCGCGCTCGGTGACATCGGTGGAGATCGACATCGCCCCCACCTGCTGGCCCGCCGCGTCACGAATCGGTCCAAACCAGTTGTCCCAGACGGTCTCTCCCAAGTCTTGGGTATTGGTCGCTTCCTGGCCCGCGATGGCCCCGCGAATCAAGCGCAGCGCCTCGTCGGCCCCCGCAAAGGCGTCAAAGACGCTCACGCCCAGGAGTTGGTTGTGGACCAGACCCAGCTTCTTGAGCCCCGCTCCGGTATGAAGCAGGAACTTGCCGGTCATGTCGAAGACAGAGATGACGATCGGTGCGCCGCTGGCAACCTGAAGCAGCAGCCCATCCGAGAGGTCAAACGGGAAATGGGAAGTCTGACGAGTCTCTGGATTCATAGGGGTATCTAGGGAGGCGGAGGTGAGCTGCGAAGTGCCAGTTTTGAGCATATCGCACTCGCGGACAAAAAATCATCCCCCGTGGCATTCGCGAGATCACGGCCGCAGGGTCGGTTATGGTTCGCCCAATGAACCCCAAGGTGGAGATGTTTGGCAATCGGCTGCGCAAGAACCTCAAGCGGCTGGTGCCGTGGGCAGCGCAGCGGGGGATCGAGGCGTATCGACTGTATGACCGCGACATCCCCGAGGTGCGGCTGGTCGTCGACCGCTACGATTCGGTGCTGGTGGTCTATCCCTACGTCTACTCGGGCGAGATGACCGAGGACGAGCAGGCCGAGCAAGACGCCTACTTGCAAGACCTGCTCGAGACGCTGTCGACGCTCACCGGGGTGGCGGGCGACCGCATCTTCGTCAAAGGACGGCGGCGGCAGCGCGGCACCGCGCAGTATGAAAGGCTCGATGACCAGCAGGCCGAGCTGGTGATCCGCGAAAACGGCCATCGCTTTTTGGTGAACCTGAGCGACTACCTCGACACCGGGCTGTTTCTCGACCATCGCGACACCCGAGCCCTGGTGCAGAAGCTGTCGGCGGGGCGGCGGGTGCTCAACCTGTTTGGCTACACCGGCAGCTTTTCGGTCTATGCGGCCAAGGGGGGCGCGCTGTCGACCCTGACGGTGGATCTGTCGGCGACCTATCTGGCGTGGGCCGTGCGCAACTTGCAGCTAAACGGGCTCAACCTGCACTCGCACAAGCAGGTCCGGGCCGATGTGCTGGCGATGCTGCGCGATCCGCTGTCGGTACCGGAGGTGCGCGGGCAGTTTGATCTGATCATCCTCGACCCGCCGACGTTCTCGAACAGCAAGCGGATGCACGGCACGTTCGACTTAAAACGCGATCACGAGTGGCTGGTGCGGGGGACGATGCGGTTCTTGGCACCGGGCGGCGTCCTGCTCTTTAGCAGCAACCGACGCGGCTTTGCGCTCCGTCCGGAGGACTTTCCCGACCTCGACATTCGCGACATCAGCGACAAGACCCTGCCGCGTGACTTCCACGACCCGCTCGTCCGCGTCTGCTACCTCATCGAGCCCGCCGCCCCCGACCAGCCCAGCCCCAGCCGCTACGGCTCGCCTCGCTACAGTCCCAGCGACCGCTTCTAGCGGCGGCGGCGCACCCATTCTGTTCTTCCTGCGCGGATTGGGCGATCGCGGCGCACCCATTCTGCACTTGCTGAGCACTGTGGGCGGTCGCGGCGCACCCATTCTGTACTTCGCGGAAGGCTGCTGCTGCGCGGCGCACTCATTCTGGAGCTACCGAATGCCTGCGGACGGCCTGGCGGCGCACCCGTTCCGGCCAAAACACCCTGCGCCGACTCAGACCGCGCACCCATTCTGGAGGTGGAATGGCTGCAACCCACGCCGCGCACCCATTCCGGCATGGCAGAACCTTCACTGCGGTGGCGGCGAAACCGTTTCGGACGGTCAGCCTGCAAAGCGGCCCCGGTCGCGGCAGGGTTTACGGCGCGGTCGGTGTGGGCCCTGGGAGGACGTCGGGCTCTAGCTTTTGGCGCTTTTGCCAGGCGGCGACTTCATCGGCGGCGGGGAGGTGCTGACGGCCAAGCTCCAGGTACTGCTTGCGGGCTCGCTCGGTGAGGTCGACGACTCGCTCGCGGCTCTTGTTGCCATCGACGGTCCACAGCGCTTGGCCGAGCGAAAACTGGATGCGGGCGCGGGTCTCCGGCTCCGCCGACGGAGGCAAAAGCCGCAGCGCCTGTTCGAGCAGCGGCAGCGCCTGGCGATCCCGGGACAGCCCCCGCAGGTCATCAGCCACTGCTGCAAGCCGCGATGGCATCTCGACCCCGCAGACCTTGCCCGTGCATTGATCGAGCGCCTCTTGGTGAAGCTGGAGCGCCTCGGCGTAGCGACCGGCCCGCTGGAGCACGTTGCCCAGCAGCATCTTGCCGGCCACCGCCCGTGGCGTTTTCTGAAAGATCGCCGCCGCCCGCTCCGCCAGCGGGATGGCTCGCTCGGGCTGGTTTCGTCGCAGCGCGAGCTGCACCAGGTAACGCAGCGTGCCGTACAGCTTCGGATGCTCGGGGCCAAACGCTCGCTCACCGATGCGCAGCGCCTGCCGAAACTGCGCCTCGGCCTCGTCGTACTTGCCCATCAGTTCGAGCAGGTAGCCGAGGTTTTCGTGGATCGGTAGCACCCGAGGATGCTCGCTGCCCAGGTGGGCCTCGCTGATGGTGAGCGCCCGCCGATAGAGCGACTCGGCCTCGGGAAAGCGATCCTGCCGCCGGTTGAGCAGCGCCAGGCTGTTGAGCACGGTTGCCACCTGGGTCGCCTCGGCCCCGAACAGCCGCTCGCTTTCCCGCAGCGCGGTGTTGCACTGCTCATCGGCTTGCTGCCACTTGCGCGCCACCGAGGCCTGCTGACATAGATACAGGTCGATCGAGGCCTGGATCCGCGCCTTGGCCTGCGCGCTGCCAATGACCCGTGCCAGCGTCGCCTGCGCAAACACCTGCCAGCGTTCGACCATCCCGGTCTGTTGGGTGACGTGCGACAGGTACATCAGGTCGGTAAACGCCGCCGCTGCGGTCAGAAAGTCACCGCCGCGAATCCCGAGCGCTGCCGCTGCCACTGCCTCGCGATAGGCGGCCAGCGTGTCGCCGCTCGCACTTTCGATAAGTGACAGCTCTCGCTCGGCCCGCGCCTGCACCGGCAAGCTGCCTAGCTGCTGCGCGGACGAGAGCACCTGCCTCGCTCGCTCTTTGGCGATCTGAATCCGTCCGCTGTTGTGAAGCAGCCGCGCCTCCGACAGCTCCCGGCTGAGCACATCGATCCGCAACCGCTCCGCCGCCTGTTCGCTGACGAGCTGCTGCAAAAAGTGGGGATCGGCGCACGGCTCCAGCAGGGCCAAATCGCTGCTCTGCTCGACGGCGCTGTCGAGTACCTGCTCATCGGCTTGTTCGAGCAGCGTCATAAACGCCGCCACTTCTTGCAGCTTGCCGTCTAGGCAGCGCAGCCGCCGCGCATGCAGCTCGGGAGTCTGCGAGCCGCCCAGGAACGTCGCCTGACAGGTATCGCGCCGCATCGCCTGCCACTCGCCCAGGTAGCGCGCCACGTTGCCCTCGACCCGCTGCCAGACATCGCCTGCGTAGGGCCGCCGCGTCTTTTGCAGACCATCGTGCGCTTTCGATTTGGCAACCGAGCCGAACACCGGATCAAGCTGCGCCTCGACCGCCGAACAGCGCTGAGCCCGCAACGCCTGCTGGCCCCGATAGACGCCTCCGCCGATCAGGCCCCCGAGCAGCATCGCCGCCCCCGTCGTCACCGCCAGCAGCAGCCGTCGTCGCCTTCGCCGCCGCTCCGGAGACAGATCATCCAGCAGCGCCTGGAGCGATGGATACCGCTCTTGCGCCCGGACCTTGAGCCCGCGCAGCAGCACCAGACGCAGCCACTTGGGAACCTTCTTATCCGATGGGAAGGCCCGGACGTGCCCCTGGAAGACCTGCATCGCCAGCTCGCCGAGGTTGTCCCCCGCAAACGGTGGCTTGCCGCACACGGCCTCGTAGAGGGCGACGCAGAAACTAAACTGATCACTGCGCGCATCGCTCGGCATGCCGCGAAACTGCTCGGGCGACATGTAGCGCGGCGTCCCCATCAGCGCCCCTTCTTGCGTGAGCGGTGAGCTGACCGCCAGGGCCGCCAGCCCTCGCGACGACTGATCGGGCAGGGTGTGGTCCAGCTCGACCGCCGCTCGCTCCGGCGAAGACAGCGCCGCAGAGCCGGAACCGACGCCCGGGTCCGAGATCGGCTTGCCGACGTCACGGGCCACCCCAAAGTCCATCACCCGAGCCCGCCCGTCGCGGCCAATCATCACGTTGTCGGGTTTAAAATCGCGGTGGATGATCCCGGCGGCGTGGGCGGCGGCAAGTCCTTGGCCAGCCTCGACAAAGACCCGCAGGATGTCCTCGGCGGAATGCGCCTTGCCGAGCCACTCCCCGAGCGTGACACCTTCGACAAACTCCATCGCGACGAAGACCTGATCGAACGCGACCCCGACATCGAACACCGCGACGACGTGAGGGTGAGACAGCCGTGCCATCGACTGCGCCTCGCGGAGCAGCCGCGCCCTTCCCTGTGACGCCATCGCCCCCGGCTGGCTGCGCAGCAGCTTGATGGCCACCTTGCGGTTCAAGTCGGGATCGTACGCGGAGTAGACCACGCCCATTCCGCCACTGCCGAGACGCTCGATGATCAGGTAGCGACCAATCGAGGCCCCCCGAGGCAGCTCATCGGCAGCTAGCTTCCTTTTTTCGCCCGTAACTTGCTGTAGTGGAGGGAGAAGTGTGTCATCCCCAGCGGCCCGACTTTGCGACATCTAGGAACCAAACTGTACCAGGGTCACCCGCCGCTCCACAGTGGAAGCCCGCACGGGAAAGGCACAGCGACGTGGGCAAGCGGGTTGCGTATACTTGCAAGAATGCGGCTGTCGGCACGATGGATTTGGCGATGCGCGATCCCCGTGCTGGCTGTATCCATGGTCAGCGCGCTCCCCCGGTCCGCAGTGGCCGACGACGCGATTGTGCTGAAGGTGCGCGGCAAAAGCCAACTTCGACTGCGTGAGGTAAACCGCCGTCCAGATGGCAAAAGTACGTTTCACCTCACCCTCTCGCTCCAGTTATCGGACGGCCTTTCGGCGAGTGAGTCTGAATCGAGCGAGGATCGCGCCTTCGCCGACCGGCTGGTGTCGGTCGAGCTACGAGGCGGCGGCGAGACGATCTACTTTGGCGATCGACGAACCGGTGACGATGGCGTAGTGACCTTCGAGCACGACGGCGTGCCTCCAGAGACCTATACCGTCCTGGCTGCCTTTCGTGGCGATGAGCTGCGCGATGCCGCACGCGGGGTCTTTGCCATCGACGTTGGCCGACAGCCGACCCAGGTACGGATCTTGGCACCGCCCCGATTGGGGTTATCGGATGAACTGCCGCTGCGGCTGGCGCTGTCGAGTGAAGGCGCGCCCATCACCGGCCTGGTCACGCTGAGCCTGGGCCCCCGTCGCGAACAGATCACGCTCAGCCAAGGCTACGGGGAGCGGCGGTTTGCGGCTCGCGGGCTCGGCAAGTCTGGCGATCGGCTGACGCTGCTCGCGGAATTTGCCGGGGATCGCTTGTTTGGGAAGTCGGAAGCGCGCCACGAGCTGCTGCTGCAAAGTCAGGCGGTGGTGACGCTCCAGATCCTCGCTGGCAGCTCCGCACATGAGATTCCACAAGGCAATCGACTGACCGCCTTCGGGATGGTTCGCGATGAAGAAGGGCCGCTGCCCGGTGAGCTGGTCGAACTAGAAGCGCTCGGTGATGAGAGCGGTCCGGTGGTGGAGGGATCGACGGCCAAGCGCAACCTGGGGCATGCGCAGACCGACACGCAGGGTCGTTTCGAGATCATCGTCCCGAAGCTGAGGTTGCCAGCCGGGGCGACCCTGTTGTCGGCGCAGGTGATCCCACGCCGGGGTCACATTTTGCCGGGTCGCTCACCCGAGCTAGCGGTGCAGGTGCTGCCGCCCGAGCCGATTTCGGTGCTGTATTTTCTGCTGCCGCTCCTCGTCACTGGTGCACTTTTGCTCGGGTATGCACTCGGTAAGCGGCTGTGGGTCTGGCTCCGCGAGCTGCGGCAAGCGTTTAGGCTCCGTCACGCTCAGCCCGAAGCGGTGCTGGTGCCGGAATCGGCCTCGCACTCGTCCATCGAGCTACGGCTCGGCGAACCCGGGGTGCGGCTGACGCAGCAAAGGCGACTGTCCAGCCTGCGCCGTGCCGTCGAGTTTGCGATCGACGGTCACGTGGTCGATGCCACCTTTGGCGTACCGGTCGCCTCGACGATTGCGGTGTTTGCCGATGGTGGCGAAGGAACCGAGCCGCAGCACACCATCACGGTGGGGCCAAGCGGTGCCTTTACGACCCCGCACCTTCCCACCGGGCGCTACCAGCTTCGGATCTCGGCCCCTGGATACCTGTCGCAGCAGTTCTTGGCTACGGTGCCGCATCGGGGTGAGTTCCGTCAGGTAGCCGTCCGCATCGAGCCGCTGCGGGCACGTCTACTCGCAGAATGGCGACGGGTGGCGGAAAGAATCCTTGGTGAAGCGGTGGTGACGCAGACCCCGCGTGAGCTGTTCGAACGTCTGGCTCCGGGCAAGCCCCAAGCACTGGCCGTACCGAGCCAGCAGAAGCTCGCGGCGCTGACTGACCTGGTCGAAAAGGCCTACTATTCTCCGCGAATCTGTACGCCCGAGATGTTGCTCAGCGCGGCGCAGCTCGCGGACGCCATTTTGACCATCGAAAAGAGCGCGTCATCAGCGAAAGTTGCGGACCTGCGTGCGCCCGGAGCGCCCCGACCACTGGTCCAACAGCCACCAACCTAAGCAAAGGAGCCGCCCGTGCGAGTCGCACTTATCTCTGATCTCCATGCGAACGAAGTGGCACTGCGGGCCGTGTTCCGCCATATCAAAAGCCAGGGGGTCGATGCCACCATCTGCTTGGGTGATGTCGCAACGCTCGGGCCGCATCCGCAGGAAGTGCTCCACATCCTTCAGCATGAAGGCTGCCCGTGCATCCTCGGGAATCACGACGAGTTCCTGCTCGATCGCCAGCTCATCGAGAGCTACACCGAGGCCCCGATTATCAAACAAGCGGTTGATTGGTGCCGCGATCAGTTATCAACACAAGATATGGAGTTCATTCGTACATTCCAAACAGGAATGGATATCCAGCTTGACCCGCAGACTCAGTTGATTCTGTTTCACGGATCGCCACGCTCGCATATGGAAAACCTGCTCGCGACCACCCCCGTGGAAGAGCTGGAAGTGATGCTCGGGCAGCGGCGCTCGACGGTGATGGCCGGAGGTCACACCCACTTGCAGATGGTCCG
>CALLYL010000577.1 GCA_937859535.1 uncultured Myxococcales bacterium | reverse complement strand
CCGCGCCCCAGCTTGGTTCGCGCAGTGTCGACTGCGCAAATGCCCGCACCACGGCGGCTTGCTCGGCGCTGCCTAGCTTGCGAAACCAGCGCCGAGGGTTGCCCAGCGACACCCGATTCTCTGCGACTAGATAAGAGAGCGAGTCCACCGTCAACCGTTTCACCTGCGTCGGCGTAAGTCCAAAGGGCAGCAGCAGCTTGTGCTTTTGACACAGCGCGACCAGCTCGTTGGGACGTCGCTCTGCGAGCGGTCGGAAGATGTCTTGGGGCAGCTTCTCGCGATGCGCCAGCAGGGCATCGGCAACCGCCAGCGCCGAATCGGGAGTGCGCACCGCCAAACCATGCAGCGCCGCTGCCACGGCAACTTTCCACGGCCCCACCAGCGGTCCTCGGCCCAGCTCAACCCGTGCGGCTTCGGCAAAGCGCCCCGGATGACATAGCGAAAAGCGTGAAAAGAACGTGGTCGAGGGCTGCGACAGCGCTTGCGGCAAGTGGCGAACCAGCCCGGCATCGCTGCACATCGGCACCACGTCCGCCAGCAGGTGCGATTCATTCCCCTTGGCAATCGTGTCGGCCAGCGCATCGATCGGGGCCGTTCGACCCGCGCCGTGTAATTGCTGCGCCATGGTCAAATGCCAGCCCGTCACAAACGCTTGCCGCAGGGCCTCGGTCGCTTGGGCATCGGTGCAGCACAGCGCGACCAGCTTGCGCGCCAGCCCTCGCACCAGCCGCGACGGATCCACAAGCCCCGCCATCACCTGCGCACCATCGCGACTGCCGAGGCAGCTCTTGAGCACGAGCCGACGCACGAACACCGGCCCCTTCCACAGCTCCGCAATCAGCGCCTTCGCACGGGGCTCTCGCTGCGACTGCTGTCCGAGTGCAACCATCGTTCGCACCCGCTCGTCATGAACCTGCGCAGACAGCTTCTCCATGAAGCGCTCGCTCCCGCAAAGCTCTACCGCTTGTAGCGTAGCCATCGACATCCCTCCCCAGGGCTTGGCTATTTTATCCTGTCAGAGCGGGAATTTGGGCCTTCTCGCACCGGCTAGGAATCGAGTAGGCTGCGGGTTCGCTTCACCAACTACTCTCCCAAAAGAGGTCGATCATGAGCCGTACCAAGCGCAAAGTCTCCAACCGTGCCAAAACCCACATCGCTGGCGTCAAGTCGCGCCGCAAGCGTCGCATCATGGCAGCCGGTGCCAACCGCAACACCAAGAGTCGGCGTGCCCGGCGCGCCCGTCGCCTAGCTGCTAAGTAAAAACCGATTGCTCGGCGCGATTGCGGCGTTGCTCATGCGGTCCGGTGCTCACGTACAGTAGTACGCTCCGCTCCGGTCCTCTTCGCGCCTTGCACTCGGGCCGATCAATCGGTTTTTGTCTTTGGGGGCTCTTTTGGTGGGGCTCTCTGGTTCCTTTGGAACCATTCGCGCCTTTCGGACTGGGGTGGGCGGTTCCTTTGGAACCATTCGCGCCTTTCGGATTGGGTGGGGCTCTCTGGTTCCTTTGGAACCATTCGCGCCTTTCGGATTGGGACTGGGCGGTTCGTGGCGCAGACGTTCCGGAGTTTTGGACTGGGGTGGATGGGTTCTGGCGCACTCGTTCCAGACTTGCGGACTGGGGCGCGTTTGGGTGCACCCATTCCGGACTTGCGGACGGGGTTTGCTGGTTTTACGGCGCACACGTTCGAGACTTGCGGACTGGGGTGAGCGGGTTCTGGCGCACTCGTTCCAGCGCTTTGGACTGGGGGCGGGCTCCGGCGCACCCATTCTGGACTTGCGGACGGGGGTGGGCGGGGGCCGGCGCACCCATTCTGGACTTGCGGACTGGGCGGGCGGGGGCCGGCGCACCCATTCTGGACTGCCAGCTCCGGGCTGGGGGTGGATTACGCTTGGCGGTGTTCGGAGGGGCGACGGCTGGCGAGGTGGGCGGCGATGCCGGGGAGTGCGGCAAAGCGGTCGTAGAAGGCGCGTAGCGTTGGGTAGCGATCGAGCACGTCGCTCCGCTTGGCGAGGTTCGAGTCGATGGTGTCCCACACCATCGCGTCGGCGATCGTCGGCGACTCACCCGTGAACCAGATGCCCGACTTGGTCGGGTTGGCCAGCAGCTTCTCCATCGTCTTTAGATTGTGGTCGAGTAGCTCGTTCCAGTACTTGTCCTGGACGTCCTGCGGGGTACCGTACATCCGAGCGTAGCTCACAGGAGTAAACTTGCTGCGCCAGTCCACCGCCGACTCCAGCACGTAGTCGACGATCGTGTGCTCAAGCTCGGTCTGTCCGTACAAGTTGAGCACGCGCCCGAGGTGACGGATGATCGCGCCCGACTGCGGAATCAGCACGGACTTGTCGCCGTGCGTTTCCTTGAGCACTGGCACCTGGCCGAGCGGCATCTGCGGTTTGAGCGTCGCCCAGTCCGTCACGGGCACATCGGTGTACGTGGTCTGCGCCAGGGAAAACGTCAGCCGCAGCACTTCAGCGCGGCCATGAATCGGAAAGTAGATGAGCTCGTAGGTGGGCACGGTGCTCTGGGTCATCGGGACAGACTCCTACAGTTTGGGTATGGGGTATGGATCGACTACTTGGACTTGAGACTCGCCGGCTTGGGCGCTGGCGCTGGACTCTTCACGGGGACCGGGCTCTTCACAGGTGCCGCCGGGGCGGGCTTCACCTCGGGACTGTCATCGCCCTTCATCGCGTGCTCGAGCATCGGGTTGAGCTGATGCGGACCACCGGGCTGACCCGGCGCGGCGGCGGGCGGAACGGGTTGGGCGGGTGGCGGCTGCACACTCGACGACTGCTGGATCGGGGCCGTCTTGCCCTCTGAGTCCGCGAATACCAACGTACCGAACTTGTCGAGCGCGTGGAAGTCCCCCACCATCGGTGGCGACCAAGAAGAGCCGGTCTGCGGCTTGCCATTGGGGTGATCGAGCCGGAAAAAATTGGCCCGCCACTCGGTTCCCACGGTCGGTGGCACCCCTTTGACCGTTTCGAGTCGACCTTTGACGGCGCTCATCGGGATGCGCATCTCGTCCAACCGGTGTCTTGGTCATCGCGCCGGTTGAGCGTGCCTTGCACCGTCACCGCCGTCTGCATCCCGGAGTCCCATGCGTTGTCGTTCTGACGGTAGCCAGGTAGCCAGGAATCAAACGTGGTGTTGCGCGGGCTGACTTGCAGCTCGACGTACGTCTTGGCGTCGCCATCCGGATCGAGGAACACCTCGGCGGCTTCCTCGGTCCACAGCTTGTCATCGTGCTTTTCGAGCGAGCCCCAGACATCGGTATCGGCAAACTCAAAGGCGATGTAGAGATTTTGGTCATCCCACAGGAGCTTTGCCGTCGCCGGTTGTGCCGCTGGACCGCCGCTCATCGTATGAACAAACGGACCCGTCGACACCGCGTTCTTCCAGGCTGTCTCATCGAGCTTGCCGTCGATTGCGATCGTCTGGCCCTCGGGCAGCCGCCGCACTTGCAGCTTGCGACTGGCCGAAAGGGAGACACCGCCTTTGACCGGCAGCTCGAGCGCAATGACCCGATTCTGGCCGTCTTGGCGACCGCTCTTCACCGGCAGCCGCTCGTTCTTTTTGTAAAAGCCGACGAACAGCGCCAGCTTGTCAGCGGTAAACGTCGCGGGCAGTGGGATGCGCTGGATGTCGCGGATGATCTCGCCCTCTTTCCACATCTGCACCGGATACTTGCCGCCGACGGGAACGTGATCGGCGTTGTGGTGCATGCGGCGATCGGGCGTACCGATGTGGACGAACTCTTTCCAACCTTCGGAGAGCGGCTTTTCGACGCGGAAGTAGTGAGTGACGGTGAAGGTCTGTCCGGGAACGACCTCGCTGACGTCGACATCCGCGCCCAGATAGACGACCCGGCCACCTTTGGTGCCTTCAAACACCGCACCGCTCGGAAAACGCGGCGTCGGGGCCACCGTGAGTATGTGCTCGCGAGCCGCTGCCAGAGCTTCTTCGCTGGGAGTGGCAGAGTCACCGCTCTGCTCGACGCAGCCAGCCATGAAGCCGGACAGCAGCACGAACAGTGAGCCAACGGGGACAGAAGACCTAACAAACCGGGACTTGGAAACCGACATGACGCTCCTCGTGAGTGGGAAGGGCTGCCGGGGTTTTAGCGTATTTGGCGCTACTTGTCGCTGGGCGTGCTGGCATCCGGAGCGGTCTGGGCGACATCGGTCTTGGCAGGTTCAGACTTGGTCGCTTCAGCATGCGCGATACCAAGCGCACTGGCGGCTTGATCTACGGCCTGACCTACGGCGCTTCGAACATTTCCAGCAACGATATCGAGCCGCTTTTGCAGGACGACCCAGATCTCCTCGGCGACCTTCTGGAGCTTCTGAAACTGCTCGTACTCATCCTGATGCTCTTGCTTGAGTTTGACGATGTCGGCTTCAACGCTCGCCCTGGCTTCGACTGCGCCCTTGGTGAAGCGCTCTGACAAGTCATCAATCTGCTTGGCGAGGTGTCCGAGTCGCTCCTCGAACTTGCTGCGCAGATCCTCGAACTGTGGTTTGCCGGTACCGTCCGCTGGGGGGGTAGAAGTGGTGTCGCTCATATCGCTTTTTCCTCCGGTTACAAAGCTTCCCACAAAATCGGAAAGCGCAATCAGGTCATTTAACCTGAGCACGGGACAGTGTAAGCCGAGCTGTTGGAGCCGCTCCGGTTCATCGGTGGCTACCGCAATCACTCGCCGATCGGTCACCGCCAGCAGGGGCTGTCCAAGAGATGGCCGGTGTACCTCCAGCTTGGGATAATCGGCGCTGCGCAGTCCTTCGATCAGCACCAAGTCAATAAGCTGCGGATTGAGCACAGCGAGTAGCGCGGGAATCGTCGGCGGCCTCGGTGGATTCTGCTCGGTGTACAGCGCCCAGCGCTCGGCGGAAAAGACCAGGGTCTGGACGGCCCCGGCGCGGCGCAAGCGATCCGAGTCTTTGCCCCGCACATCCGGTTCGAAGCCATGGTGCGCATGCTTGACCGCCGCAATCCGCACGCCACGGGCGGTCAGGATGGCAATCAACCGCTCGCCCAGGGTGGTTTTGCCCGATCCACTGTATCCGACGATTCCGAGCGCTCTCATGCGTGAACTTTGCCACGGCCCCGGCACTCCTGATAAGAAGGTTGTATGAGCACGTTCAGCTTCGCGATTGTCTCGGACATCCACGTCTTCACGGGCGGCGGCATTCCGTCGAACTTTCCGAAAGTGATCAGCCAGCTTGTCTCGCTCGCGCCCCGCTTTGTGGTGGTGAGCGGAGACGCGACCAGCGGCAATCCCGATGACGGTGCCAGCCGCGACAAGGTCAACCTGTGGTGGAACTCATTTCGCGCAGCGCTAAAACCCCTGGCGGATGCCGACATTGCCGTGCTGCCCATTGCCGGCAATCACGACTATTACACCCAGGCGCAGCGCGATGGCTATCAGGCGGCGTGGGCCAGGCTCAGCGAGGATGTCAGTGACCGGTTCATCCTGTCGGGTAAGCCGCCGCTGTACTACTCGCTACAGGCCGAGGAGCTGCACCTCACTCTGCTGCATGTCGTCGACCAAGACCTCCCGCAGGAGGTCGCCCAGTTTATCCGTAGCGACGCAGCAGCAACCCCCGATGACGCACTCCGGCTGTGCATCGGTCACGTCCCGCTGGTTTCGATGATGGGCCGAACCAGCGAGTCCTATCGCGATGAGCTGGGCAAGCTGCTGGTCGCGACCGGCTATTCCGCATTCTTCGCGGGCCACGAGCACTTGGTCTGGGAACAAGAGCTGACCTTCCCGGACGGCAACCTCCACCACATTCACGTGGGCACGGGCAGTGGCACCTATCACTTCCCGCTCAGCCGCAGCACCTACGACAAGCACTGCTCGGGAAGCGAAGGCACCCTGCCCTACAGCGGTCGCCGCTTCGCCCTCGATCCCGGAACCCGTCAGCAGGCCGACAAGGTCAACATCTGCATGGTCCAGGTCAGCGATGGCACCTATTCGGTCGAACCCCTCACCCTACGAAACGGCGAGCTGGTGAGGTTCGGTCTCGACTAGCCCGGGGCCGATCGACCGCACTACTTCGCGGGTTGGACGGTCATCTCGCCGTCATCGGCAGAGGTGGTCCCAGCGGGCTTGGTGGGGGTCAGGCCCTTGCAGTTTGGGGTGTCGGGGGCAAAGCGGGGCGTGAACTTGTAGATGTTCAGAACGAGCTGCAAGTTGAAGTCGCCGACCGCGACATCGGCCTCGCGATCAGTCGAAAAACGGAGGCCCTGAACCTTGGCCGAACCGCAGGGGTCGAACTTGCCATCGGCCTGCTTCGCGAGACGCTCGAACTCATCGCGAGCCAGGTCTTTGGTGCATGGCTGAGAGCCATCGGTGCAGCGAAAGCCGAAGCTGCGATACCAGCGCTTAAACTTCTCGCTGTATTCGCTGATGCGAAGCCTGGGCTCGGAACCTTGGGTGGGGTTTGCGGCGATGACGTGGTAGCGAATGCGGTGAGCCCCAGCGGGCAAATCGACGTAGATGCAGCGGGCATCAGGCGTCGGGCCGCTCTTGACGAAGGTGCCAACGCCTTCGATGGTGATGCGCATGGTGTCATCGCCACGTCCGGTGCGCAGCTCAAAGCGCTTGTAGCCCGGGGCCGGAGGGGCTGACTCCGCATCGGTTTCGGGGCTACCTCGACCGGCGGCATCGATCTCACGACACTGACACAGACCGCCTTGGCAGCGCGCTGAGGAACCGGGAAGCGTACCACCGCCCTCGATCACATCCGAAGGATCCAGAACTTGTGGTGGTAGCTTGGCCGATCCACCGCTGCCACCGGACTTCTCTGCGGTCGGTCCCGCACAGGCAAAAGTCAGCAGCAGGCCACCCAGAGCCACGTAACGAACACAGCGCGAAGAATCCCCCATCGCTCCATCGTATCACGGCGTGCGGCTGAAGGATTTAGCGGGGGTAGCGGCCTTTGAAGATGAGTTCTTTTACGGGACGGCGACCGTTTGGCTGTTCGCGCTCTCGGAGCTTTTCCGGGAGGTCTTCGAGATTGCCGGGGTGGCCGACGGCGATCATGATGTTCACAGCCAGGTTTTCGGGGAGGTCGAGGACACCTCGGGCGCGCTGGGCATCGAAGCCCGCCATGCCATGGACGTGAAGACCCATGGCAGAGCCCTGCAGCGCCAGGCTCATCCAGGCTGCACCCGCATCGAACGAGTGGGTGGGATTCGGACGGCCGTTATCGAGCACGGACTGCGACAGCACGACGATCAGCGCACCGGCTCGCTCGCACCAAATCTTGTTGCCATCTGCGAGCAGATCAAACAGGGGTGCAAACTCGGGCTCTCCGTGAATTGCGTAGGCAAAGCGCCATGACTGCGAGTTGCCACCAGAGGGTGCCCAGTGGGCAGCCTCGAACAGGCGGAGCAACAGCTCCTCGGTTACCGGCTGGCCGTTCATGGCTCGGGGCGACCAGCGAGACAGAAATAGGGGCTCGATCGGATACTCGGCGACTCGGGTCATGAGGTTTCCTTGTGGTTCGTATTGTCGCTATGATGCCGCGCCGTGACTAGAAGCGAAAAACAGTCTGCTACGCCGAGCCTTGCGGTTTCTCTCATCAAAGCGCTGCGTCCGAAGCAGTGGACCAAGAACGTCCTACTGTACGCAGGCTTTCTGTTCACCCTGAACAAGAAGTGGTTTCTGCTGGCGCCGAGCATGTGGCAAGCGCTGGCAAAAGCGACGCTGGCGATGATCGTGTTTACTGCACTCGCCTCGGGGATTTATCTGCTAAACGATGTGCAAGATCTGCCGCACGACCGCTTGCATCCCAAAAAGCGTAGTCGCCCGATCGCGGCGGGCCATGTGCCGATCTGGCTCGCGCTGGTCATGACGCTGCTGCTGGAAGGCGTCGGGCTGTGGGGCGCGTTTGCGCTCGCGCCGAGCTTCGGCTGGGTGGGGCTGGCGTACGTGCTGATTCAGCTCGCGTACACGTACTCGCTCAAGCACATGGTGATCATTGACGTGTTCGTGCTGGCCTCAGGCTTTGTGCTGCGAGCCGTGAGCGGCGTGCTGGTGTTGTCGGCAGATATCTCACCTTGGCTCTATATCGTGACGTTTCTGGGCTCGCTGTTTCTGGGGCTGTGCAAGCGCCGCCATGAGCTGTCGCTGCTCGCCGATGATGCGGGGAAGCACCGTCAGAGCCTGTCGCATTACTCGACCGAGCTACTCGATCAGATGATCAGCATTGTGACGGCAAGCACGATCATGGCCTACTCGCTGTACACGTTTTCGGCGCAGGGTCTGCCGCCCAATCACATGATGATGCTGACGATCCCGTATGTGCTCTACGGGATGCTGCGCTACTTGTACCTGGTCCACATGCACAAGCTTGGCGGTAGTCCCGAGGAGATTTTGCTGCGCGATCGCCCGATCCTGGCGGTACTGCTGCTGTGGGCAGGGACGGCGGCGACGATCTTGGCCTATGGCCGCACGCTGTCCCCAACGTACCCGCTGTAACATCTAACCCCTTACGAAATCCTCACCGCCCATGGCCAAGCAGGGACTGTTACTCATCAACCTAGGAACCCCGGACGCGCCAACCCCCTCGGCAGTGCGTCGCTATCTGCGGGAGTTTCTGTCTGACCCTCGGGTCATCGATATCCATCCAGTGGGTCGGTGGCTGCTGCTGAACCTCTTCATCTTGCCGCTGCGGCCTCGCAAGAGCGCTGCGGCCTATCAGAAGGTCTGGTCGGAACAAGGCTCGCCGCTTTTGTCGCACGGGCTCGGTCTGGAACAGGCGGTGCAGGCCCTGCTGGGACCGGAGTGGACGGTGAAGCTGGCGATGCGTTACGGCAAGCCGCCGCTCAGTGAAGCGCTGCAAGCGATGAGGGACTGCGATCGGGTTGTGGCGCTGCCGCTGTACCCTCAATACTCCGCTGCCTCGACCGGATCCTCGCTGGAGCTACTGTACGCCGAGGCCGGAAAGTACTGGGTCACGCCCAACCTATCCGTGGTTCCGCCCTTTTACCGCGACCCCGGCTACCTGGAGTGCATGGCCACCCGAGGTCGCTCCATCATCGAAAAGGACCGGCCTGACCACATTTTGTTTTCGTACCACGGGCTGCCCGAGAGGCAGATCAAGAAATGCGACCTCAGTGGTCAGCACTGCCTGCAAAAGCCCGATTGCTGCGAACAGATCACCTCCGTGAACCGAGCCTGCTATCGGGCCCAGTGCCACGATACGACCCGATCGCTGGTCAGCGCGCTTGGACTTGCACCGGACGGCTTCTCCATGTGCTTTCAGTCACGCCTGGGGCGAACGCCGTGGATCAAGCCGTACACCGATGAAGTGATTCCTGCGCTACTCCGCCAAGGCAAAAAACGACTGGTGGTGTTCTGCCCCGCGTTTGTTGCGGACTGCCTGGAGACAATCGAGGAGATCGGTATGCGCGCCCGTCATGACTTTGTCACTGCCGGGGGTGAGTCGCTGACGCTGGTGCCATCCTTGAACTCCGAAGCGGACTGGGCCCAGGCGGTGGTGCAGCTCGTACGAGCCTGACCGAGACCGCTTCCGCCTCTGCACCGAGCGAGTGACCACATCGCCGCCGAGCGGACTACCCTCAGGCCGTTTCCCCGTGGTCGGCGTGAGATCACGCAGGTGGTGACATAGGACAGGTTTCGCCCTTAAAATGAATTCCTCGGAGCGTATAACTTGGCCAAGCTGATCGTGCTTACCGGCAGTAGCCGGAAAGAATTTGAACTTGGCGAGTTCAATACGATTGGGCGTCATCCTGAGAACTCGATCCAAGTCCTCGATCGAATCGTCTCGAAGGAACACGCCCACATCATTCGCCAGCCCGACGGCAGCTTTATGCTGAAGGACTTGGGCTCGCTCAACGGCAGCTACATCGGCAACGTCCGCGTCACCGAGCAGATCCTCAAGAACAACGACGAGATCACGATGGGCAACACGCGCATGATGTATGCCGAGCGCGGGCCCAATGAGGACTCTCTCCAGCGGGTCACGATTGCCAACAGCACGCTCAACGACAGCCACATCCGTCACAAGGTGGATGCGGATCGGTCCGAGCGGTTTATGCCGGCCAAGGATCTGCCCGTCGATACCCTGAAGCGCGACTACGAAAAGCTGCGCATCGCCCACGAGCTGGGTCAGGCGATCATGGGCATCCTCGACTTGGAGACGCTGCTGCCCAAGATTCTCGACAAGTCGTTCGAGCTGTTGCCGGCAGATCGTGGCGTCATCCTGCTCATGGAAAACGGTCAGCTTCAGCCCAAGTACGTAAAGTACAAAAACGCGAAGCTGGCGCACGAGCAGATCCAGATCTCGAACGCGATCCTAAACGAGGTCACGCAGAACAAGCGAGCGGTGCTGTCGTCGGACGCCAGCATGGACGTGCGCTTTGTCCACAGCCAGTCGATCATCTTGCAGGGCATTCGCTCGACGATGAGCGTGCCGCTGATGCACGGCAGTGAGCTGCTCGGGGTCATGCACCTCGACTCACAGATCGCGGCCAATGCGTTTACCGAGCGGGATCTTCAGCTCTTTAACTCGATTGCCAACCAGGCCGCCATCGCCATTCAAAATGCGCGCCTGACCAAGAAGATCGAGGAAGAGGCCAAGACGCGTGCGCAGTTCCAGCGCATGCTCCCGCCAAAGATACTCGAGCACCTCGTCTCGCGCAAGCAAAAAATAAAAAAAGGCGGCGAGCTGCGCGAAG
>CALLYL010000576.1 GCA_937859535.1 uncultured Myxococcales bacterium | reverse complement strand
CCCAAGCATCACTCCAGTCAACAGTATAGAACGGGAATCCATGGTCAACTCCTGGGTGGAAGCCCCACACCAGACAGCGTGCGGAGGCGCTAGCGGCAGAAGCTATTTCGCGAGGACAGCGACATCGTTCCAATCGGTACCGCAGACTCCTTTCCTCCGAGTAGCCTAATCATTCCAAATGGCTTTTCAACGCTTCATAACGCACTTACTCTGGTTGGCATCCAATTGGATCGACAATATGAATGATTCCAGGTTCCACTTATTGTCGAGCACACACCACCGCTGAGCATCGGCTCTGTGTTGAAACAACGGGTCGATCAACTACACCGTGCTGATGGCTCCCATGACACAGCAAGTGACTTGACAGCAGCCTGAAGATTCGCAGGTTGCATAGCTAGGAGGGTTTTGTCATGGACAGCGTGGAGATGCCATGTGCCGACTGTGGTGCGGTGAATCGGATTCCTCACAGGCGAATGGGCGATCAGCCTCGCTGCGGTCGCTGCAAACGTGTGCTACTACCGGGTGCTCCCATCGAGTCTGATGAGCGACGATTCCGAGCAGAAGTGGAAGCCTCTCCTGTTCCGGTGTTGGTCGATTTCTGGGCTCCGTGGTGTGGACCTTGTCGTGCTGTGGCACCCGTGCTTACAGCGATTGCCCGCGAGCGTCAGGGTCGATTGAAGGTCGTCAAGGTCAACGTCGATGAAAATCCGCAACTCGCGGCGCGATTCCAAGCGCACTCCATCCCGATGATGACTTTGTTCCGTGGGGGACTCGTGGTGGAGTCAGTCGTTGGTGCGCAGCCAAAGAAGGCGCTCGATGGTTGGCTCGATCAGCGGATCGATTGACTCTGCCTTGGCCTCCGTTGGGCCTGGACGCTTTATCGAATAGGCTAGAGCGCTCATGGCATGATCTGCCGATGTTTCGGATCGAGAGTTTGCGCAAAGCGGAATGGAGAGTTTCCCCTGCCTGGACGGCTGCGGTTTGGGTTGCCATTTCAGCGGGGTTTGGTAGCGCTGTTCCGGCGAGTGCGGGGGAGTGTGAGATTCCTGTGGCCGCTGCGCCCGCTTTGGCTGCACAGACTCCGGATGCGCGCCTGCGCTTCATTTCCCAGACCTTACGACAGACAGCGCGCAGTGAGCGGCGATATGCGGTTGGCTGGAGTCTGGTCTACACGGGACTTGCGGGCGGCACCTGGCTGTTTGTGCCTCTGTCCAGCGATCCGCGCCAGTATGTGGAATCGGCGTTTAACACCGGAACCTCACTCTTGGCGGCGCTGCTGGTGGTCATTCCTCCCATCGGGGTGATTCGTGATCAGCAGCGAATGGAGAGACTCCTTTTGCAGCAGGGAACCGGAGACGTGCGCTGCACGGTCTTGGCAGAGTCCGAGCGCCTGCTCCTCCACGCGGCGGACAGCCAAGAGCGTGCTCGGAATGCGCTCGCTCACATTGGGAATGTTGCCGTGAACGTCGGACTTGGACTCGTGCTCGGATACGGACTGGATCGACCGCAAGGTGCTGCGGTCAATACCAGCATCGGCATTGTCCTGGGCGAGCTGATGATTGCGACCCGTCCCCGGCAGGCTCTGCGGAGTCTGGAGCGTTATCGTATCGGGAATCTACAGCCAGAGTCCGAGACGTTGACCATTCCGTTGTCTGTGACTCCGCTGCTGATGAGATCCGGCTACGGAGTCGCGGTCTCATCGAACTTCTGAACACATCCTGGGAATCTGTGCCACAAGGTCTGCTCAAGCTGCGTGTGCAGTGCCAGTGCCTGGGCCGTGTTGGGAAGACCTGCGTGCGTCACAAGCTCTGGTTCGGGAGACACGAGCAGTGCCTGGCGAAGTTCCACAATTGCATCGCGGGCAGCGCAGTTTACCAGGGACTTCTCCTGTTCACTGAGTCGTGGCCACAACCAAGCGGCGACTTCCTGCGAAAGCGCAGCATGACGGGTTTCATCACGGGCAATTCGCGACATACTGCGAGCGATGACTCGGTCCCGTGCATGGGCGGCTTGCCACATGCCGACCAAGGCTCCGTATGTTTCACGGACACAGCCTTCCACCGCATTTTCGATCGCAATTTCCAGCAAGGTGCGGGACGGCTGGGTACAGATAGAAGGTCGTTCGGAACTGGTGTGGAACCGACGGGCCAGCCGCCGAGTCATGCGCGTATGCCGGATCTCATCTCGGGCAGACTCGCTGGCCTTTCGTAACAGTTTGCGCGATGCACCATGCTGCGTCAGCTCGGCGCGGAGGACGCGGAAGGCAATCACCGACGCCGCTTCAAGACGAGCACTGTGTGCAAAGTGAATTCCTAAACATGAGGAACCGCGTGTCACGGTCTTGGCGGTCTGTAGGAGACCAGCCGGTCGACGACCGACGACACAGTTTGGATCGCTGTCGCGGAGTTTGTAGCGGGTACGTTCGGTGACGCTGCCACTGGCATCGATGAACAGCACCGCCTGGTACACCCCGTAGGTTCCACACGGACTACCGGCCGGGACCACGACCTCGAAGCCACCATCGACTGCACGAACGGCCCCGGTCTCCGGGTCTGTACAGTTTGGCGGGCGACCGGCGGCCATCGCAGCCAGCACCGCTTCTTGCGCTGTATCGTACGGTGCTAGAAATGCGTCGAGCGCGGCCTTGGTTTCGATTACGCGAACGGTTCCGTCTTTGGTCGTCAGAAGCACCCGTGGGTTACAAAACGGAAAGCAGCCGCCGTTGATTCCGAACGTTGTCGTTGGGGTGACCTTCCCGAGCGTCGCTTTACAGGCTGCGGGATCCGGTGCGTTCCAACAGGGTACGCCACTCTGTGAGAGTGTCGTGGGAGTGCCTCCGCTTGTGGATGCTGGGATGTCACGTAGCTCTAGGTAATCGACAGGGGTAGACGGATTCAGTCCATCGAGACTGGGATACCCAGTCGCGGTACAGCTTGGCCGAGCATATAGTGACAGATCGACATGGGTGCCGCTTTCCCCGCAGGTAGCTGCGGTCAGTACCGTAGTGGCCTGTGCGGCACGGAGTGCCTTGGTGAGTAGTTTGCGCAACGACGTGCGTTTCATATAGACCCCCAAACAGGACAAATAGGAATCCGTTGACCGTCGCTGTCAGCGTAACATGTAGCTGTTTGCATAGGCATCCTGTGTCCTGGCGGCTACGGCCGAACATAGGTTGCTCTGTGATGTCAAAGCGGTGACGCGCCGCGTCTGCCCGTCTGCTCAGTGAGCACTCACTTGGTGGTGTAAAAATCGAGCGCGGCCACCGACTTGCGATCGCTGCCCACGCCACCGATCAGCAACGTCAGGTCATTTTCGAGCGGAATCGCCAGGTGTTCGGCCCGTGGCATCGGCAGTAGCGATGGGGGGCGGCTCTGTTGTCCGTTTTCTGTTGACAAAAACTCACAATCACCCACTACCTGGCCGTTTTGGTCGTAACCACCGCAGATGACCAGCTCGCCGCTGCTTTCGTGGAGACTGCTGCCCCAGCGCGGGGTCTTCAGTATTCCGTCGGTAAGAACGAAGGTCCGGGCGGTGATGTCAACGGTCAGCGTCGATCCCAGCACGGTCTTCATGCCGCTAGCGGCTTCGCTATAGCCACCGATGATCAGCGCCAGGCCATTCTTGAGCTTCGCGGCGACGTGGCCTCGACGAGAGGTCGGTTCGCCTGCCATAAACGTGAGTGCTTGGAAGGCATTGCGCTCGGGGAAGAACAGCTCGGCGACCGGCTTTTTGGCGGTGACATCGCCGAGCGACAGGCCTCCAAACGCCAGCGTCGCTGCCGACAGCGCGGTCAGCGTGTGCCGATGCCGAGGGACCACCATCGCGGTCGGGCGATCACCCGGGGGCGGTACCACCGAAACTCCGACTCGTGCCAGCATGTCCGCCGAGACCGCCGGGAAGCGCTTGACGATCACGGCTTGGCCGCTTGGCGCGTCGCTCGCGGGATCGGTCGAGCCACCCGCAACCAGGAACACGCTGTCTTGCAGCTCGGCCCACGCTGGCTGGTACATACCGGGCTTGCCGATGTCGCCAATTTCCGTCGAGGGTAGCGACCACACGTCTTTGATCGCACTCACCGCTGGGTCGAACTTTTCGGTTTGCGTCACGAGCTCGCTGCCCGCTCCGGCCCCACCGACGAGAAGAGCCTGTTGACCGAGCGTGGCATCGGCGCTGGGCAGCACCACCGCACCACGTCGACCCTTGGAGATGGTTCCACCGTCGAGGATTTGAAACGTGGCAGGCTTAAAGACCCAGGCTTTCGTCGACAGCAGCACGCCTTCGCTTTCGCCGCTGACGATGATGGCGCCCAGGCCGGTTTCCACTGGGCTTGTTCGGCGACCGCGCAGTGCACAGGCCGCCAGATCCTTGCGCCCCTGAGCGCTCGTCATCGCATCGTCGGGAATCTTGAGATCGGAGCCGGTTACCTGGCCGGGTTTTCCGACGTAAACCGCAACCTCGGCATCGGACAAAGACAGACCAAAGGGCGGAGTGTGGCCCCGACCAACCACCTGTCCCGCACCATCGAGCGCTTCGACGAGGAGTTGGGTCTGCTGGCCCTCCGTCGGGGATTCGATTTCCAGCGTTGTCGAAAAGTGACCGGCCGCCACCGGCGACGAGGTTTGCTTGTCCCCAATCGTCACGCGCACCTGGCTGGCGAGCAGAAACGGATCAGCCATCCCCGGCGGCGTGATGATCTTGATGGTGAGACTGTGGTTTTTGCTACAAGCCAGTAGCAGCAGCGACGCTGCCACGGCTGAAACCTGACGATGCGATCCAAACATCTCTATCCCTAGCTGCGCGAGTTGTCGTTTCCGACGAGCGCCTTCGCTTTGGCGGAGAGTAGCCCCGGGTCACCCGAAACAGACAGGGTTTTTTGACGACCGATTTCACCGTGGATGAGCTCGACTTTACCTTTGGGAACCCCGAGTGCTTTGGCGAAGGCGGCGCGGACTGCGTCATTGGCCTCACCGTCGACGGGCGGTGCGCTGACCGCGACTTTGATGCGCTCGCCATGGAGCCCACCGATGCTGTCGCGAGAGGCTCGCGGTGCGACCCATACTTCAACGATGATTCCTTGAGAGGTAGCGCGAAATGGAAGGGCCATTTACTTGTCCTGACTCGCCTGACGGCGTTTTTCTGCGTTGACAATGGCCAGCTCGCCCAGCTCTCGGCTGCGACGGGTGGCTGCTTCTACTGCGTTGATTAGGGTGGTGCGTAAGCCACCGGCTTCGAGGGTGTGTAGCCCGGCAATCGCGGTTCCTCCCGGCGAGGTGACCATGTCTTTGAGATGTCCGGGGTGCTGCCCGGTTTCGAGCAGCAGCTTGGCCGAGCCGAGCACCGTGTGCGCCGCCAGGGCCAGCGCGTTGTAGCGCGACAGGCCCACCTTGACGCCAGCGTCGGATAGAGCCTCGATGACCAGGAACATATAGGCCGGACCCGAGCCTGACAGCCCCGTCACGGCATCCAGTTGGTCTTCATCGAGCACGACCGTAAAACCGACCGCACCGAAAATCTGTTGTGCCAGCTTGATGTCATCCTCGGTGGCGGTGCTGCCAGCCGCGATCGCGGTGGCACCGGCCCCGACGAGTGCGGGTGTGTTGGGCATCACCCGAACCACGCGGGTGCCTTTGGGCAGATGCGACTCGAGCACCTGCAGCGGGACACCGGCAGCGATGCTGATGCACAGACACCTTGGTTTCAGGTGCGCCGCCACCTCATCCATCACCGGCAGGAGCACCTGCGGCTTCACCGACAGCATGACCATGCTGGCACGACGGACCACGTCGATGTTGTGAGTGGTCATGTTGATTCCGTACTGCTGCTTAAGCTGCTGACAGCGGCTCGGGCGTGGGTCAGAGCCCCAGATCTGCTCGGGCTTGACCAGACCAGCGGCGAGAAGACCCTTGATCAGCGCCTCGGCCATGTTGCCGGTTCCCAAGAAACCGATCGTGCCGGGGAGGGTACTTTCCTTGCTCGGCGGATCTTCCGACGGAATAGATACGGTGCTCATGGGCGGCATGGTAACGCGGCGCGCCCCAGGCGCAATCTCAATGACACTTTTATGCGCTGTCCGCCTGGGACCACTTGTCAGCTTGCGATGTGCGCTGCGACAAGGTCACACTACAGCCATCATGGCCAGCGCAGAAAAGCGATACGCGGCAGCCCAGGTTCGCGACATCCTCCGACGAGCACAGCAAAGGGATGCCGCGACCAAAGGACAGGATGAGGACGGTCTGTCGGCAGCGGAGCTGCTTGAGAACGCCAAAGACCTGGGATTTTCAACCCGTGATGTTCAGACGGCTCTCGTCGAGTATGAAGACGAGCAACGTGTGACCGTGGCGGCGCAAGAAATTCGCCAGCTCCAGTATCGGCGGCTGTCTACTCATGCGATCTTCTTTGCAGCGCTGCTGGGTGCTCTGACCGTGTTTGGGGCATGGGCGAGCCTGGGGACGCCGCTGCTGGTCGTGATGATTCTGTGGGCCACGATGTTTCTGCTTCAGCTTCGCGGTGCGCTGTTTCCTGATCCGGACAAGCTGCGAGCGGCGGCCAAACAGAGACTCCTTTCGCAGCAGCTTAAGCACAGCGGAAAGCAGCTCGGAACGGCTTTGGCAACGGGAGCGGCCAAGCTGATGGCGCTCTCGGC
The DNA here is from genome assembly GCA_937859535.1 of uncultured Myxococcales bacterium. Classification (GTDB taxonomy): domain Bacteria; phylum Myxococcota_A; class Polyangia; order Palsa-1104; family JAEUJZ01; genus JAEUKA01. The sequence continues at coordinate 1,507 of CALLYL010000576.1, read as the reverse complement.
GCAGAAGATTGACCAAGGCGTCAAGCAGCTAGACAAGTAACCAATGGGTCATTCCTGGATCGTGTAAGACAGGGTCATAAAAGAGGAATATGAAATGACTCTTATTGGATCCGATCGACCGCTACACCATCCCTGCGTTACGATTAGCGTTTGCAGTTTGTTTGGGCCTGTGATCGAATCGTTTGGGAAGGAGCCTCTGTGCTGACTGCTGCTGAAATCCAAGATGTCATTTGGGCGGGACTCCCTGCGGCCAAAGATGTGGGTCTGATGATCGACAGCGCCCACCACGATGGGAGAGTGCGGGCGCGCATCGTCTTCCGTCCTGACATGGTTCGCCCCGGTGGAACGCTATCTGGTCCGACGATGATGGCGCTTGCCGATGCCGCGATGTTTGCGGCGATTTTGGCGCGGCTCGGACGGCTCGAAATGGCGGTCACAACCAATCTCAACATCAACTTCCTACGTCGTCCGGGGCCCTGTGATCTGGTGGCGGAGGCGTCGATTTTGAAGCTGGGAAAGCGGCTCGCGGTGCTCGAAGTGGCGGTGTTTAGCGACACTGGCGATGCCGAGGCCGCCGATCCGGTGGCTCATGTGACGGGCACCTATTCCCTACCGCCATCCCGTTCCTAACCGCCATCGTGTAACCTCGATTCTGCTCGTCGCATCCCATTTGTTCTTGCCGGAGCGTAGCTTGCTCTGCGACTCTTCCGACCATGATAAAAGTCTACGGTTTTGGTCCCTCTTTTGGGCTTCCTGATCCCAGTCCGTTTGTGGTGAAGGTTGTCAACTATCTGCGCATGATTGGCGTTCCGTACGAGCTGTTGCCTGGAAATGCCCGCCGCGCTCCCAAGGGAAAGCTGCCGTATATCGAGGACGGTAGCGAGGTCGTTTCGGACTCGTCATTTGTCGTCGACTACCTGCGTAAAAAGTACAAGGATATCGATGTAGGCATCTCTGCTCATGATCGGGCGGTGGCGCAGGCCTGTAAGTCGATGCTGGAAGAGCATCTGTACTTTGTGATGGTGACGCAGAGATGGAAGGAAGATCGCGGATTTGAAGTTCTCAAGACACGGTTTGCGGGGACGCTCAAAAAGGCCGGAGTTCCCGGTTTCGCGATTCCGTTTGTGTCCAACATGATCCGCAAGCAGGTGATAAAGACGGTCAATGCGCAAGGAGTCGGCAGGCATACTCCGGCGGACATTGAGGACATGGCGGTGGCCATTCTCGACTCCGTCTCCGAGCTGATGGGGGCCAATCAGTATTTCCTAGGAGACGTACCTCGTTCAGTCGATGCGACGGTCTATGCTTTCCTATGGCTGATTTTGGGCGCTCCCTATGAAGGGCGAGTCAAACAGCACGCCCAGAGCAAGGGGAACCTGGTTGCATACACCGAACGGATGAAAGCGCAGTATTGGAAAGACGGGCAGTAGGCACCAATTGTCGAGACCTAGGAACGTACGAGTACGACACTGTATCGTGCGAGACAGCGGTTAGCTGCGACCTGTGT